>JAPHUU010000242.1 GCA_026193555.1 Rhodanobacter sp. | reverse complement strand
GGCGGTGGCGGTGGCGGTTCGATGAAATTGGCCTGAACTGCCCGCATGGAAGATGCACCCCGCTCCAGTTGGGGATGCAGCGCGTATTGCAACTCGGTGGCGGCGAACGGCAGCGCCCACAGCACCGCCAATGCCAGTATAGCCAGCGCGCCGATGCGCGCCCACAACCGCAGCCGCCCTTCCGGCAACGCACGCAGCAGCAGGGCCAACGCCAGGACCAGCGCCAGGGTCCAGCGCGGCGCTCCGGACTCGTGCTGGGCCAGCATCAGGAAACCAGCGGCCAGCAAGGCCCAGCGCCAGCCCAGCAGGCGTCCGGCCAGCAAGGCGATCAGCGCCACGATGAACAGGTCGAGCAGGCTCCATTGCGCCACCCATGAGTCGGGCGAGCGGTCGGCGCCGGGTGCGCCCAGCAGGCGATAGCCATACGGCAGATGCAGGTTGGCGTCGATGCCTTCCAGCGGCAGCTTCCAGCCCGCCGTGGGGATCGCGCCGCCGTCGCCGGCCAGGCGCAGGCCAGCGTCGAAGTCGAGCTTCCGGTCGCGCAGTTCGACTCCGCTGCGGCCGTTCTCGCCCTGGGTGATCAGCAGCGGTTGGCCATCCTGGCTGGCCCGCTGCAACTGCCACGGAGCGGCCACGTCCAGCCGCTGGTGATGCCGCAGCTCGCCGCTGAGATGATCGGCGATGCTGAGGCCGTGACCATCGAAATCCAGCCACAGCTGACGGTGCAGACGCAGTTGATCGCCCTGCCCGCCTTCGTCGCCACGGGTGACCGTCTCGATCGTCAGTCCCGCGGCATCGTCCAGCGCATAGGCCGGAAGGCGGCGCCAGTCGTCCGGCACCCCGGCCTGTGCCGCATCGGTGGCGTTGCCTTCGACCCGCGTACTGCGCAGGCCGGTGTCGTCGGCGTAACTCCAGATCTCCTGGCGCGGCCATGGAGCCGCCGACAGCTTCAGCGCCACCCTGGCCAGCGGCGCGACGGCACGCGCGTCGAGCGTCACGGTCCAGTTGCCCGGCCGCAGTTGCACGCGCAGGCGGCCGTCGCCGTCCAGTCGCGCCGGCAGGTCGCTGGCCAGCGCGATGGCGACAAAGCCGATCGGCAAGGCCGGGCCGACCATCTGCTCGCGCGCGCTGCCGGTGACGTTGAACTGCAGCTGCGTCCGCAGCGTCGCCGGCAGGCCGTCGTCCAGCCGGCGATACACACGCACGGCCAGCGCATCGGCGGCGCGCTGCGCGGCAGCGGCCTCCCCGAGGGTGAGCTGGTCGCCGTCGCGCTCGACCCGCGCCACGGCCTTCCCATCGACGCTCAGGGCAACCAGTCCGATCGTCCCCGGCACCCGTAGCTGCGCGGGAGGTGACGTCCACGGCAGGGTGCCGCGCAACTGGTAGTCGCCGGGGGTCAGCCACAGCATCGGCTGCCCCTGCCGCTGCAGCACGATGGCCGGCTGGCTGTTGCTGCTGACCTGTTGCGGCCAGTGGCGCCCGTCACCCGGCAGCGCCACCCAGCTCGGTGCATCCACGTGCACGTCGAGGCGGAAGCGGCCACCATCCTTGCCGACATCCAGCGTCAGTCGTCCCGGCCAGGCGCAGCGGTAACCGCCGCTGCCCGGCATCCGGCTGGTCAGGAACGGACAAGCGTGTTGCGGCACGTCGTGCAGGACCCAGGCCTGCCAGTCGCGCAACGGCGGTGGAATTTCCTGTGCCTTCGATGGCGCGGCAAACAGCAGACACAGAGCGAACACCCCGAGACCCAGCACCCCGGAACCGATCAAGCCGGAACCGGTCCACCCTTGCGATCGACGAAGCATGAGTTTCTCCCTGGTGTGCCGCGAGGCAGACACAGTGTAGGTGCTGTGGGATCGCCGTACAGCCATCACGGTGGTGGGCTGGCGGCGAGAGCAACGGCGGCATGCGACGCGACATTCGCCTCACGGAAGTCAATTCAATACGATGACCAGGTGGCTCGCAGGGGCGCTCGTGCGTGCGCCGTTCAGCCGACGGTTCCGGCCGTGCGAAACACCAGACTGCAGCAGGTCACCGCGCCCTCGGCTTTCTGCAACTCGGAGACGTCGACGGCAACGACCTTGTAGCCAGCCTCGATCAGCCGCTGCTGCGTGCGCGGAAAGCTCGCCGGCATCAGCAGTGCATCGCCGACGCGCACCACGTTCGCGGCATGCGCCTCGGCAGGATCGATCTCGATGAGGCGGAAACTGGCGAACCGCTCGCGATCCACCCATTGCGGTTGCAGCAGCAGCGTTTCGTCGTCCAGTTGGGTCACCGCCGATTTCAGGTGCAGGCAGCCGAAGGTAGGTACGCCGGCCACCGCGTAGCCATGCGGCGCCAGCAACGCGCCCAGTTGCGCGATGCCCTCGGGGTTGCTGCGTGCGGACTGACCGACATGCAACGTGCGCCCCAGGCGCAGGACATCGCCACCATCAATGGTGCCCGGTGCCTCGATCGCCAGTACGGACCGGTGTCGACGCAATTCCACCCCGACGCCGGCCACTTCGCCGCGCCGCGATGCGGCACCGGGCCGGGTCAGGATCGCGACCTCGTCCAGCACGATCGCCACGTCCTCGACGAACACCGAATCCGGCAGCGCCGGCTCGGCCGGCAACGCCACCACGCGGCAGCCGAGCGCTTCCAGCGCGCGCTGGTAGGCGTGGTGCTGCGCGCTGGCACGATCGACGTCGATCGCATCCCGCTCAATGAACGACAACTCGCAGCCCGCCAGTGCGGGGCTGACTTCACGGGTGATCGCGGTCCACATGGCCTTCCCCTGCAACACGATGGAGCGGCATGGCGTCAGGCCGGTGCCGCGGCAGGGACGAACTATGGATGCCGCGCATGCCACGCGGCAAGCGCAGCCCGATAGCGCGCGAGCGCCTCGTCATGGATGTCGAACACGCAGCGCGCGCAACCCTCGCCGCAACACTCGGCCGCGTCGGGTTCGGGCGGCGGCTCGGGCCTCGGATCGACAGGATCATGCG
>JAPHUU010000080.1 GCA_026193555.1 Rhodanobacter sp. | reverse complement strand
GCCGATCCATGCGGGCGATGGTGGACAGGCGGTGCGCAATCGCGATCACCGTCTTGCCCTGCATCAGGATGTCGAGGCTGTCCTGGATCGCCGCCTCGGCTTCGGAATCCAGTGCCGAGGTGGCTTCGTCCAGCACCAGGATCGGCGCGTCCTTCAGCAGCACGCGGGCGATCGCGATGCGCTGGCGCTGGCCTCCGCTGAGCTTTACCCCTCGCTCGCCGACCAGCGCCTCATAGCCGCACCGGCCCTCGCCATCGATCAGCTCGCGAATGAACTCGTCGGCGCGCGCCTTGTGCACGGCCTCGGCGATCTGCGCCTCGCTGGCATCCGGACGCCCGTACAGCAGGTTGTCGCGGATCGAGCGGTGCAGCAACGAGGTGTCCTGGGTCACCACGCCGATCTGCGAGCGCAGGCTTTCCTGGGTGACCTTGGCGATGTCCTGACCGTCGACAAGGATACGCCCGCCTTCGAGGTCGTACAGCCGCAGCAGCACGTTGACCAGGGTCGACTTGCCGGCACCGGAAGGGCCGACCACGCCGATCTTCTCGCCTGCGCGTACCGACAGATCCAGCCCCGCGATCACGCCGCCCCGCTTGCCGTAATGGAAGTGGATGTGCTCGAAGCGCACCGCGCCGTTGACGACCTCCAGCGGCATCGCACCGTCGACGTCCTGCACCGCACGCAGTTGCGAGATGGTGGTGATGCCGTCCTGGACGGTGCCGACATTCTCGAATACGCCGTTGACCACCCACATGATCCAGCCGGACATGTTGTTGATGCGGATGACCAGCCCGGTCGACAACGCGATCGCACCCACCGTCACCTTGCCCCCGCTCCACAGCCAGAGCGCCAGCGCCGAGGTGCCCACGATCAGGAAGCCGTTGAGGATCGTGATGCTGGCGTCCATCACCGTGGTCAGCCGGGTCATCCGGCGCAGCTTGTCGGTCTGCTCGGCCATTGCCTCGGCGACATACGCCTCCTCGCGCCGGGTATGCGCGAACAGCTTCAGTGTGAGCACGTTGCTGTAGCCGTCGACAATCCGCCCCATCAGCTTCGAGCGCGCCTCCGACGCCTTCCACGAGCGCAGCTTCACCCGCGGTATGAAGAAGCCCAGCAGGCTGACATAGCCGATCACCCACACCACCAGCGGTGCGGCCAGCCACGCGTCTGCCTGGGCGAACAGCACGATCGCACTGCCGGTGTAGACGGTGACGTACCACAGCGCATCGACGATCTGCACCACCGATTCGCGCAGCGCGCCGCCGGTCTGCATGATGCGGTTGGCGATGCGTCCGGCGTAGTCGTTCTGGAAGAAGCCCAGACTCTGCCGTATCACGTAGCGATGGTTCTGCCAGCGGATACGGTTGGTCAGGCTGGGCACGATCGCCTGGTTCACCAGCAGGTCGTGCAGACTGTTCAGCACCGGTCGCGCCACCAGCGCCACCAGCGCCATCCAGAACAGTTGGTGGCCGTGCAGGCGGAAGAAGTCCGCCGGGCTGCCCCGGGTCATGTCGACGATGCTGCCGATGAAGCCGAACAGCGCCACCTCGATGATCGCCACGCCGAAACCCACCACGACCACCGCCGCGAACACGGGCCACGCCTGGCGCAGGTAGAACACATAGAAACGCCACACCGACGACGGCGGCATGGCGTCGACCGGCTCCTTGAACGCGTCGATGAGGGATTCGAACCAGCGGAAGATCATGGGCACCCGGGATTGCCTGAAGTCGCCATTGTGCTTGAAGGCCGTCCATGCGGGTATAACGATGGGACGACACATCACGCGGGAATCCAGCATGACCAGCGATACTTTCGACGGCATCTGCACCTGCGGCGATCTTCGCTACCATCTGACCAGTCCACCGCTGTTCGTGCACTGCTGCCACTGCAGCTGGTGTCAGCGCGAATCCGGCGCAGCCTTTGCCCTGAACGCACTGATCGAAACCGATCGGGTTCAGCTGCTGCAGGGCGAACCGTTGCTGGTCGATACGCCCTCGCACAGCGGCAAGGGACAGCAAATCGCCCGTTGTCCGCGTTGCCACATCGCACTGTGGAGTCACTTCGCGGGAGCGGGCAAGTCGCTCGCCTTCGTCCGCGTCGGCACGCTGAACGAGCCAGGCCGGCTACCGCCGGACATCCACATTTTCACTTCGACCAGGCAGCCATGGGTGATCCTTCCGCCCGGCACGCCGGCGGTCAGCGAGTACTACGATCGCGCCAGCCACTGGACTGCCGAGAGCCTGGTGCGACGCCAGGCCGCGTTGGCGGATCGCTGAGTGGCTTCGGTGCCGGAATGGGGCCTCAATCTGCATGCAGCAGGCGGAGGAAACAGCGCCACGATTGACCGCCCGCGGTATCGCTCCGATGATGCCCGGATGCCTATCCTGCCGCGTTACCTCCTGTTCCTGCTGCTGACCCTTGGCAGCAGCGCCCTTCACGCCCAGGATCATGACCAGCCAGCGACGCCGGTCGCGGCGACCGCGACGCCCGCGCAGACCCTGGATCAGCTCGGCAGCCAGCTCGATGCGGTCAAGACCGCCCTGAACGACAAGACCAGTAAAGCGTCGCTGGTGGATCTGCGCAGCACCACACTGAACGTGCAGGATCAGTCGCGCCAGCTGGCGGCCAGCCTCGCACCACGGATGGCAGCCTTGCAGGCGCAACTGGCCGTGCTGGGACCGGCGCCGGCCAAGGGTGCGCCGCCGGAAGCGCCCGAGGTCAGCAGCCAGCGCCGGCAGCTGAATCAGCAGAGCGCCGCGCTGGACGCGCAGATCAAGCAGGCCCAGCTGCTCGATCAGAATGCCTTGCAGCTGGCCGCGCAGATCGCCGGCATCCGCAATGACCAGTTCCAGAGCCGGCTGGCGTCACGCACCGCCACCCCGTTCAGCCGGGCGTTCTGGGCCGATCCGGTTCGCGCGTTACCGGACGACCTGGCCCGGCTCAAGCGCCTGGCAGCGCGCGGGCTCGACGCCTTCGACGAAGCATGGCAACCGGCCAATCGCCAACCCCTGCTGTGGTGCCTGATCGCCGCCGGCCTGCTGCTCGGCGGCGGGCGCCGGCTGTTGGTGCGCATCCTGCGTGCATTGACCACGCACAGCCTGCCGGAGGGCCGCCTGCGCCGCAGCGCGATGGCCGCCGCCGTGGCCTTGGCCTCGGTGGCCACCACCGGGCTGGCCGCGCAACTGGTCTATCTGGCGCTGAACTGGAATGACATTCTCGATCCGGATCTCGATGCCCTCGCCGGCTCGGTGGTGCAGCTGGTATGTTTCGCCGCCTTCGTCAGCGGGCTGACGCGCGCCCTGCTGTCGGTCCGACGTCCGACGTGGCGACTGCCGGAGCTGTCCGATATCGCCGCCCGGCGCCTGCGCCACCTGCCATGGTTGCTGGGCGGTGCCGTGCTGCTGCTGGGAATGATCGAACGCATCGGCCGGGCGATCGGCTCCAGCCTGCCGGCGACGGTGTCCTTGCGCGGACTGACGGCACTGGTCATCAGCGCCCTGATTGGCTCCACCCTGCTGCATCTGCGACGGGTTCGCCAGCAGCTGGCAGCTTCCGGCATCGAGCCGGGGCGGCGTCCGCTATGGGTCGGCCTGCTGGTGGCAGCGGCGATACTGAGTGTGATCCTCAGCGTGCTTTGCGTGGCCACTGGCTACATCGCCCTGGCCTCGTTCGTGGCCATGCAGATGCTGTGGGTGGGCTTGATCGTCGCCACGCTGTATCTGGTACTGCATCTGCTGCATGACCTGTTCGAAACCGCGCTGTCACCGGAAGGTCGCAGCGGCCAGCGATTGCAGAGCGCATTCGGTATCGCACCCACCACGCTGGAACAAACCAGCACGATCCTGACCGGGCTCAGCAGGATCGTGTTCGTGCTGGTGGCACTCAGCGCGGTGCTGGCGCCGTTCGGTGCCGGTCCCACCGACCTGATCGCCAGCGTGCGGCAAACCTTCAGCAGCATCAAGCTGGGCCAGCTGCCGATCGATCCCGGCAGCATCGTCACCGGCGTGCTGGTATTCGTTGTCGGACTGATCGCGCTGCGCACGCTGAAACGCTGGCTCAGCGAACAGCTGCTGCCGAAGACCACGATGGAACCGGGCATGCGGGACTCGCTGGTGACCCTGCTCGGCTACCTGGGCGGCCTGCTGGTATTCGTGTTGACCCTTGCCGCCCTGCACGTGGACCTGACCAGCATCACGTGGATCGTCAGCGCGCTGTCGGTGGGCATCGGCTTCGGCCTGCAGGCGATCGTGCAGAACTTCATTTCCGGCCTGATCCTGCTGGCCGAACGTCCGGTGAAGGTGGGCGACTGGGTCAGCATCAGCGGGGTCGAGGGCGACATTCGGCGGATCAACGTGCGCGCCACCGAGATCCAGTTGTGGGACCGCTCCACCGTGATCGTGCCGAACTCGCAGCTGATCACCCAGAACGTGCGCAACGTGACCCAGTCCAACGCGCTGGGTCGTGCGCAGATCAAGCTGCCGATGCCGCTGGATACCAACCCCGGCAAGGTGCGCGAGCTGATGCTGGAAGTCCTTGGTGCGCATCCAGGCACGCTGGCAGCGCCGGCGCCTTACGTGCTGCTGGAGAATCTCGATGGTGGCTCGATGACGTTCAACTGCGTGGCCTACGTCGCCAGCCCACGCGAGGTTGCAGGAGTGAAAAGCGAACTGCTGTTCGAGATGCTCGAGCGGCTGCGTCTGGCGCGGCTGCCGCTGATCCAGCCACAGCTGATACGCACCCTGCCGCCGCTGCCGACGGGCGATGACGACAGGGACTGAGGGTCTGCGTCTGCGCCCGCTCGGCCTGCCCCTCGCCGGATCGATGCGGTCCGATCCGGCAGAGCGGCTTCCCTGCGCAGACGCTCAGAAGAACTCGTATGCCACCTGTGCCAGCCAGGTCTGTCGCGGCGCCGACGCATTGAACCCGAGGACCACGCCCACGCGGTACTCGATCTCGCTGGTGGTACCCGGCAGGCGCCACTCTCCGGCGACGATCGGGCCGGCCTGGTAGGCGTGATCACCCGGACGACCATAGGCCTCGATGCCGGGACGAAATGCCTTGAACAGGTCGTAGGTTCCCGAGTAGCTGTAGCGGAACTCGTACTTGCCGCTGGCGCCGACGCCGACCTGCTTCTCCCAGATCAGGTTGGCCCGGTGGGTGAATCGGCCCACCTGTTTTTCGACCAGCGGGCCGAACTCCACGGCGTCGCGGTTGCCGGCATGGATGTTGTGCTCGTACGACGCCAGAAACCCGAAGTCCGCCCAGTACTTGCCCTGTGGCGTCAGCTGCAGGGTGTTCTCCAGTTCGTAGCCGAGCAGCTTGCTGCTGGAGCCGGGTTGCTTCTCATATCTGGCCAGATAGAGCTCCGGCTTCCACCAGTCGTTGACGGCATGCGCGACCGAGAATTCAGCCGCGGTGGTTCCCGAAAAATCCGGGCGCGCATCGCCATAGGCAAAACCGCGCAACTCGAACTCACTCTGTGTCGCGGTGACGTGCGGCGAATAGACGATGAAATCATCCGCACGAGCCACGTGCGCCGCACCCAGCAGGGCAACGCTCAGCGCGGCGGCACCGACGCGGTGCAGCCGATGATTCGATTGCCGCGCGGACAAGCCAGGGGAAAGATTTGCAGACATGACAGGATTCTCGGAGCTGGATGCGGGACGCATGCGACCGCCCATCGCAAGGATCTGCGATGACGTGTGGAAGGAATAAACGCGGCAACCGCGAACATTTGAACGGCTACGTGGCAGTCTCGAGCGAAACCTGGCGCACAGCGGGCGCCGGAACCGGCACCGGCACGCGGCGCTGCTGCCAGCGCATGCTCACCAGCAGCAGGATCAGGGTGGTCATGTAGAAGGCTATCTGCATGCCTTCGGGCGTGGCGTTGTAGCCGATCAGGATGCCGAGTGTCTTGCCGGCCAGCGAACCATTCGACAGCAGCCAGGACGTATTCCACAGCTGGCTGCCCCAGGTTGGCAACCAGTCGCTCTGCACCAGAAAGCCTGCCGCCGTGGCCGCCAGCCCCGATGCCAGCAACAGCAACATGCCGTTGGTGACGCTGAAGAAATGTCGCAGCGGAATACGCAGCAAGCCGAAGTAAAGCGCAAAGCCCAGCAACGCCCCACCGCTGACCCCCAGCGCCATGCCGCTGGCGAGATCGGCCGCGCCAATGCCACCGGCCGCCATGCCATACAGGAACAGGACAATCTCGGAGCCTTCGCGCAGCACCGCCAGCGCCACCACCACCAGCAGCAGCGTCAGCGAACTGGAACCCGTGCTGACGGCACCGCCGATCGCGTTCATCTGCTGCGACAGCTCCCGGGCGTGCCCGGACATCCACACCACGTGCCAACCGATCATCGCCACCGCGACAAGCAACACGCCGGCGTTGAAGATGTTCTGCCCGGCGCCACTGGCGAGATTCGCGATCAGGTCGGCACCCAGCGCCACCAGCAGGGCGCCCGTGATGCCGAGCCCGATGCCGCCCGTCACGAACAGCCCGCGCCGGGGCACGCCGCGCGTGGCGGCACAGACGATGGAGACGATCAACGCCGCCTCCAGCACCTCTCGAAACACCAGCAGGGCTACGCCAGGCATGCCATCACTCCACGATCAACCGGCCCTGGGCCGTGTCCTGGTGGAAGTCGCCAAAAAACCGGTAGGTTCCGGCGCGCAGCGGACCCACGTAGACAACGATGCTGCGGTTCGGCAACACCACCATCTCGCGATTGAATTCGCTGCTCTCGAATTCTTCCGGTGTGGAATCCTGGTTGTCGACCACGATCTTGAACCTGGTGCCGGCCGGAACCTTGAGCTCGCTGGGCGCATACACATGGTTCTTGAGCACCAGCGTGTACTCGGGAAGTTCAGTGGCGGTCGCCGTGCCAGCCAGAACCAGCAGGATCGGTGTCGCGATTCGCAGCAGGTGTTTCATGGGGCGTTTCCTCGATGACGACGCAAATGCTAATCGTTCGCATTTGCGTCGTCAAGTACGGACGCGCCCCATCAAACCCGCAAACCTTCCGCCGCTTCTCAGGTCGTGCTCATGGTTTCGTCGCGGAAGTCGCCTTCCGACAGGCAGCGGATCTCCCCTCGATCAACCGCATGGTGAAGCATGCATCAGCGACGAGACTGCGCCGAAGGCATCAGCGCCGGCTCGGACGGACGTGTGCCGCCGAGCCGGTCTGCATCAATCGTCCCGTGCTTGCGGCTGGTCGGCCGCCACCGGCACCAGACGCAAATCCTGGAAATCGAAGCTGAAGTCGGTCAGTGGCGATACCGGCTTGATCCGCATCTCGCGAATCGTGCCATCCTCGTCCAGCGCAAAGGTGACGAAGGCATCGGCATTCAGGGCGCGGTCGTCCCAGTGCACGATGAAGCTGTCGTGCTGCCACGGGGTCATCGTGCCGACCAGCTGCGTGGTTTTCGAGAAGCGCATGCGCAGCTTGCCGTGGTCATCGCTGACGATGACATCGCCATACCAGGGATCGCGATAGGTGCCGGCATATTTCGCCAGCGGCAGCGAGGGCCGGCCGTGCTTGTCGCGCGCCGCCTCGTGCTTGCTGAAGCTGTCATCGGCCTTGGCCTCGGACTGCTTCACCGCCTTGTCGTAGACGGCCACCCAGTCGGTCTTCCGGTCCGGATTAAGGTAGGCATCGAGTACGCGCCAGGTCACCGCATTGAACGCGGCGCCGGACTCCTGGTTGGTCAGCACCACCACGCCCAGGTGCAGCCCCGGCACCAGGGTCACCCGAGAGACCATGCCCGGCCAGCCGCCGGTGTGCCAGACCAGCCGCTGGCCGCGATAGTCGGACAGGAACCAGCCCTCGCCATAGCCGTAGAAGTTCGGCACCAGCGGCGCCAACTCGGGAATGGGTGGCTTGCGGACGGTGATCGGGGTCAGCATCGACCACATCTGCTGCTGGCTGTCCGCGGAGAACAGCCGGCGCGGCTTGCCATCGGCACCCGCCGGCAGCGCACCGCCGGCCAACTGCACGTTCATCCACTTGGCCAGATCGTGCACGCTGGCGTAGATGCCGCCTGCGCCCGGATCGTTGAGCCAGGCCATCGGCGGCACCGGTTTCAGCTCCTTGAAGTTGAAGCGGGCATGACCCATCGCCACGTCCATGCCGGGCCTGAGATAGGTCTTGTCGATCAGCGACTCGTCCATGCCCACCGGCTGGAAGATGTGCTGGCGCACGTAGTCGGCGTAGCTCTGGCCGGAGGCCTGTTCGATCACCAGCGTCGCCACGGCGAACAGGATGTTGTCGTAGGCATAGTGGCTGCGAAAGCCATTCTTGATCGGCACGTTGCGCAGACGCTCGACCACCTCCTTCGTGGTGTACGAGGTCGGCGGCCAGTACAGCAGGTCGCCGGCGCCCAACGACAGCCCGCTGCGATGTGCCAGCAGATCGCGGATGCGCATCTCGTGGGTCACGTACGGATCGGCCATGCGGAACCACGGCAGGTGGTCGATCACCCGGTCGTCCATCTTGAGCTTGCCCTGCTCGGCCAGCTGTTGCAGCGAGGCGGCAGTGAACGCCTTGGTGTTGGAGGCGATCGCGAACAGCGTATGCGCGTCGACCTTGTCCGGCTTGCCGACCTCGCGCAGGCCGAAGCCCTGCTCCATCACCACCTTGCCGTCCTTGACGATCGCCACCGCGATGCCCGGCACGTCGAAGGTCTTGCGCGCGCTGTCGACGTAGGCAGCGAAATCCTGCAGCTGCGCTGGCGGCAGCGGACGCACGATGTCGTGGGTCGACACAGGGAGTGGCAACCGCTTCGCCGTCGGTGCCTGCGCCCATGCGCCACTGGCGATGACGAACAGGGTGCAGCAAGCCGCCAGCCTTGCTGACGGCAGGCGCGGTGAATGGAATTGCTGGGACATCGAGAGCTCCGCTGGTGGCAATTTTCCAACTATCGCGGCAAACCGGTTGCGAAACCAGCGCAGGAAGTCATGGCCGTGGCGACTCCGCTCGACTCGCCGGGGCGCAACCCCGATCATCTCCCCCATGGCAACATCAGGCACCCGCACGGCGAACCCGGAAGCCCGATGAATCTCATGGTCGAATGGATAGCCACAAACGCACTGCTCGTATGGGTCCTTTTGCTGGCCCTGGGAGTGCTGGTGGGAGACCTCGCCTGGCAGTGGAATGCCCATCACGATGCCGGCAGCGTCGGTCACAAGCGCTTCCGGCTGCGACAGCATGCCGGGCGGCTGCTGCTGGCCGTGCTGCTG
>JAPHUU010000104.1 GCA_026193555.1 Rhodanobacter sp. | reverse complement strand
CCCAGCGAGGACCCCACTCCCTTGCGGCAACATGTCGGCTTCTACCTGATCGATCGCGGCCGTCCGGCACTGGAGCAGGCGCTCGGCGTGGCGCCGATGTTCACCGAGCGCCTGCACGCATGGTTCGATCGCGCCCCGTTGCCGATCTGTCTCGGCGCGCTGGCGGCGCTGATGCTGGCCTTCGCCGGCCCGCTGATGCTGGAGACGGCAGAGATGCCGATGCCCGCCTGGCTGCTGCTGGCGCTGGCGATCCCGGTTACGATCCTGGCCAGCCAGTTGGGGCTGAGCCTGCTGAACTGGCTGGCCACGCTGAGCGTGGACCCGAAGCGGCTGCCGCGCCTGGATTATTCCGGCGGTATCCCGGCCCGCGCACGCACGATGGTGGCGATCCCGAGCATGTTCGCCAGCGCGAAGGAACTCGACGTGCTGGTCGAGGCGCTGGAGGTGCGATTTCTGGCCAACCGCGACGAGCACCTGCACTTCGCGCTGCTGACCGACTTTCCCGATGCCGACCAGGAAACACTGCCCGGCGACGATGCCCTGCTGCGGCTGGCACAGCGGCGCATCGATGCGCTCAATGTGCGCTATGCCACCGCCGAGGTGGACCGTTTCTTCCTGCTGCATCGGCCGCGGCGCTGGAACGACAGCGAGCAATGCTGGATGGGTCACGAACGCAAGCGCGGCAAACTGGCCGACCTCAACGCGTTGCTGCGCGGAAAAGGCCGTGACCGTTTCGTGCTGATCGCCGGTGACATGGCCACCCTGCCTCCGGTGTGCTACGTCATTACCCTGGACACCGACACCGAACTGCCACGCGACTCGGCACAGGAGTTCATCAGCACGATCGACCATCCGCTCAACCACGCGGTCTACGATACCGCGCGGCAGCGGGTGGTGGCCGGCTACGCGATCCTGCAACCGCGGGTGGGGGTGAGCCTGCCCAGCAGCGCCCGCTCGCGCTACGCACATCTGTACGGCAGCGATGCCGGCATCGATCCGTATACGCGCATGGTGTCGGACGTCTATCAGGACGTGTTCCACGAAGGCTCGTTCATCGGCAAGGGCATCTACCAGATCGATGCGTTCGAGCAGACCCTGGAAGGGCGCTTTCCGGAAAACCGCATCCTCAGCCATGACCTGGTCGAAGGCTGCCATGCCCGTTCGGGGCTGCTCAGCGATGTGCAGCTGTTCGAGGAGTATCCGGCCCACTACGGCGCCGACGTGAAACGCCGTCATCGCTGGATCCGCGGCGACTGGCAACTGCTGCCGTGGCTGCTGCCATGGGCGCCGACCGCGCACGATGGCTGGCGCCCGAATGTGCTGACCGCGCTGTCGCGCTGGAAGATCCTCGACAACCTGCGCCGCAGCCTGCTGCCGATCTCGCTGCTGGTGCTGCTGGTGGCTGGCTGGCTGCTGCTGTCCAACCCGTTGTCGTGGACGCTGACGGTACTGTCGATGGTGCTGATCCCGCCGCTGCTTTCGGCCCTGGTCGAACTGGTGCAGAAGCCCGCCGAAGTGCAGATCGACCAACATCTGCGTGCCGAGCTCAGCACCAGCATGCAGCATCTTGGCCGCATGATCCTGGCGCTGGCGTGGTTGCCGCACGAGGCGCAGTACAGCCTGGACGCGATCATCCGCACGCTGTGGCGGATGGCGGTCAGCGGCCGCCATCTGCTGCAGTGGCAAAGCTCCAGCGAGGTGGCGCGCAACGGCAGCAACACACCGGCCGCACTGTGGCGCCTGATGTGGATCGGTCCGGCGCTGGCGCTGGCACTGACCGTGCTGCTGGCCTGGCAGCGACCGCTGATATTGCTTCTGGCCGCACCGTTCCTGCTGCTGTGGCTGGTATCACCGACGATCGCATGGTGGATCAGTGAGCCGCGCAAGACACGCGCCTTCGTGCCGAACGCCGAGCAGCGCCAGTTCCTGCATGCACTGGCCCGGCGCACCTGGGCCTTCTCCGACACCCATGTCGGCCCCGCCGATCACTGGCTGCCGCCGGACAACCTGCAGGAGCATCCCGTGCCGGTGGTGGCGCATCGCACCTCGCCGACCAACATGGGGCTGGCCCTGCTGGCCAACCTGGCCGGCCATGATTTCGGCTTCCTCAGCAGTGGCCGCCTGCTCGAACGTACTCGGCAGACGCTGGCCACGATGCAGATGCTGGAGTGCCATCACGGCCACTTCTACAACTGGTACGACACGAAAACGCTGAAGCCGCTGTCGCCGCTGTACGTGTCGGCGGTGGACAGTGGCAACCTGGCTGGCCACCTGTTGACGCTGCGCCCCGGACTGCTGGGGCTGGTCGACCAGCCGGTGTTCCACCCCCGCATCCTGTCCGGCCTGCTCGACACGCTGGAGCTGCTGCACGATGCGCTCATCGTGACCGACGCGGACCACCTGCGTCCGCTGCAACGGGAGCTGCAGGATGCACTGGCCGAGCCACCCACCGTCACCAGCGCGGTGGTTGCCTTGCTGCGCAGGCAACTCGATCATGCAAGTCAGATGGCGCAGAAGCTGCAGCCCGATCCAGGCAGCGAGGCCGAGTTCTGGCTGCACAGCTGGCAGGCCCAGTGCGAGGACCTGCTGGGGGAGGCGACGGCGTTCCAGCTCGACCCGCCAGCGGATGACGACAACGGCTTCCGCGGCATCCCCACGCTGGCGCAGCTGGCGCGGATCGAACCGCTGTGCTGGACGGGCGGTGCGGATGCCGATGACGTGCGCGAGCGTGCCCGTGCCCGCGTCAACGCGATCGAGAAGCTGGCGCAGCAGGCGTCCGTGCTGGCGATGATGGATTACCAGTTCCTGTACGACCGCGGGCGCGAACTGCTGTCGATCGGCTACAACGTCGACCAGCGCCGGCTTGACCCGAGCTTCTATGACCTGCTGGCGTCGGAGGCACGGCTGGCCAGTTTCGTGGCGATCGCCCAGGGCCAGTTGCCGCAGGAGAACTGGTTTTCGCTGGGCCGCCTGCTGACCACCAGCGGCGGCGAGCCGGTGCTGCTGTCGTGGAGCGGCTCGATGTTCGAGTACCTGATGCCGATGCTGGTGATGCCCAGCTACGAAGGCACCTTGCTCGACCAGACCTGCCGCGCCGCGGTGGCTCGCCAGATCGAATACGGCAGCCAACTGAACCTGCCGTGGGGGGTCTCCGAATCCTGCTACAACGCCGTCGACGGGCAACTGACCTATCAATACCGCGCGTTCGGCGTGCCCGGTCTCGGACTCCAGCGCGGCCTCGGCGACGACGTGGTGATCGCACCCTACGCCAGCGTCATGGCGCTGATGGTGGCGCCGGCCGCGGCGATCCGCAATCTGCAGCGGCTGGTCGAGATCGGCGCGCTGGGCCGCTTCGGCCTGTACGAGGCGATCGACTATACGCAGGCACGCCTGCCGCTGGGGCAGACCTCCGCGCTGGTGCGC
Source organism: Rhodanobacter sp. (assembly GCA_026193555.1). Classification (GTDB taxonomy): domain Bacteria; phylum Pseudomonadota; class Gammaproteobacteria; order Xanthomonadales; family Rhodanobacteraceae; genus Rhodanobacter. Next base: position 5,276 of record JAPHUU010000104.1, on the reverse strand, counting down.
TCGTTCATGGCGCATCACCAGGGCATGTGCCTGCTGGCGCTGGACCATGCGCTGCTCGACCAACCGATGCAGCAGCGCTTCGCCTCCGACCCGCAGTTCCAGGCCACCAGCCTGCTGCTGCAGGAGCGCATCCCGCGCACCGCGGCGGAATACCTGCATGCGACCGGCTTCCCCGAGATCGAGGGAAACCCGCCGGTGCCCGAGGCGCGGCTGCGTGTGTTCAGCGATCCGGACCGGCCGCGCCCGGCGCTGCAACTGCTGTCGAACGGCCGCTACCACGTCATGATCAGCAGTGCCGGTGGCGGCTACAGTCGCTGCCGCGAGCGGGCGGTGACGCGTTGGCACGAGGACATCACGCGCGACCACTGGGGCATGTTCGGCTACCTGCGCGACGTCGCCAGCGGCGACTACTGGTCGACCGCCTATCAACCGACCCTGCGCAAGACCGAGCTGTACGAGGCGATCTTCTCCGACGCCCGCGCCGAGTTCCGCGTGCGCGAGCGCGAGTTCGATGCGCACACCGAGATCGTGGTGTCGCCGGAGGATGACATCGAGCTGCGGCGCACCCGCATCACCAATCGCGGCCGCGCGCGGCGCACGATCGAGCTGACCAGCTACGGCGAGGTAGTGCTGGCACCGGCGCGGGCTGACGCGGCCCACCCGGCCTTCAGCAAGCTGTTCGTGCAGACCGAACTGGTGCCCGAATTGCAGGCGATCCTGTGCAGCCGACGTCCCCGCGCGCACGACGAACCGGTGCCATGGATGTTCCATCTGCTGGCGGTGCACGACGCCGACGTCGACCATATTTCCTATGAAACCGACCGCGCCCGCTTCATCGGCCGCGGCCGCGACACCGCGCAACCGCAGATGCTGGACCGCGAACAGGCGCATCTTTCCAACAGCGCCGGCCCGGTGCTCGACCCGATCGTGGCGATCCGCTGCCGCATCACGCTGGAGCCGGAACAGTCGGCCACCCTGGATCTGGTCAGTGGCATGACCGACGACCGCGAGACCTGCCTGCAGCTGATCGGCAAGTACCGCGACCGCCATCTGGCCGACCGGGTGTTCGACCTGGCCTGGACCCATAGTCAGGTGCTGCTGCGCCAGCTCAACGCCAGCCTGGCCGATGCGCACCTGTACGAGCACCTGGCCACTTCGGTGATCTACGCCAACGCGGTCATGCGCGCCGAACCCGACGTGCTGCTGAGCAACCGGCGCGGCCAATCCGGCCTGTGGGGCCAGTCGATTTCCGGCGACCTGCCGATCGTACTGCTGCAGATCGCCAACCGGGGGCGGATCGAACTGGTGCGCCAGCTGGTGCAGGCGCACGCGTACTGGCGGCTGAAGGGACTGGCGGTGGATCTGGTGATCTGGAACGAGGATCGCGCCGGCTACCGGCAGGAGCTGCAGGAACTGATCATGGGCCTGATCGCCTCCGGCAGCGAGGCGAACCTGCTCGATCGCCCCGGCGGCATCTTCGTGCGCCCCGCGCAGCAACTGTCCAGCGAGGATCGGCTGGTGCTGCAGGCCAGCGCACGGGTCATCCTTTCCGACACCCGCGGCAGTCTCGCCGAGCAGATCGGCCGACGCCGGCTGGAGAGCCACGGACCGCGCTTCGAACCCAGCCGCCCGCGACGCGAGATGCCCGCACCCGCCCTGGTGCCGCCGGCCGTCACCGCGGCGGCACCGATCACCAGGCTGGCCGACAATCCCTATGGCGGCTTCCGCGCGGACGGGCGCGAGTACGTGATCACCCTCGCCGCGGACCAGAGTACGCCGGCGCCGTGGTGCAACGTGCTGGCCAACCCGCAGTTCGGCACCGTGATCTCCGAAAGCGGCAGTGCCTACAGCTGGGGCGAGAACGCGCACGAGTTCCGGCTCACGCCGTGGCACAACGATCCGGTCAGCGACGGCAGCGGTGAGGCGTTGTATCTGCGCGACGAGGAAACCGGCCAGGTGTGGTCGCCCACCGCGCTGCCCTGTCGCGGCAGCGGCAGCTACGTCGTCCGCCACGGTTTCGGCTACAGCGTGTTCGAGCACGAGGAGGACGGCATCAGCTCCGAACTGTGGGTGTACGTGGCGCTCGACGCGTCGGTGAAATTCTCGGTGCTGAAGTTGCGCAACGACTCCGGCCAGCCACGCCGGCTCAGTGTCACCGGCTACGTCGAGTGGATGCTCGGCGACGTGCGCGAACGAACCGCGATGCACGTGGTGACCGAGTCCGATCCGGCCAGCGGCGCGCTGTTCGCCCGCAATGCCTACAACACTGACTTTCCCGATCGCGTGGCGTTCTTCGACGTGGACGACCCCAATCGCGGCATCGGCGGCGACCGCGGCGAGTTCATCGGCCGCAATGGCAGCCTCAAGGCACCGGCCGCGCTCGGCCGCGCGCAGCTGTCCGGCCGGCTCGGTGCCGGGCTGGATCCCTGCGGTGCGCTGCAGGTGAAAGTCGCGCTGGACGACGGCGAGCAACGCCAGGTGATCTTCCGGCTCGGCGTGGGTTCCGACACGGCGGACGCCGCCGCACTGGTGCAGCGCTCCCGTCGCAGTGGCGCCGCCGACGACGCGCTGTCCAGCGTGCGCTCGCACTGGGAGCACACGCTGGAAACGGTGCAGGTGCGCACGCCGGAGCCGGCGATCGACATGTTGGCCAATGGCTGGCTGCTGTACCAGACCATTGCCTGCCGGTTGTGGGCGCGCAGCGGCTACTACCAGTCCGGCGGCGCATTCGGCTTCCGCGACCAGCTGCAGGACTCGATGGCGATGCTGCATGCGGCGCCCGAGCTGACGCGCGCCCAGCTGCTGCTGTGTGCCGCGCACCAGTTTCCCGAAGGCGACGTGCAGCACTGGTGGCATCCGCCGCGCGACCGTGGCGTGCGCACCGGCTGTTCCGACGACTACCTGTGGCTGCCGCTGGTGACCAGCCGCTACGTGCTGGCCACCGGCGACCGCGCGGTGCTGGACGAACATGTCGGCTACATCGAAGGCCGCCCGCTGCACCCGGGCGAGGAATCGTATTTCGACCTGCCGCAGCATTCGGGCCTGCGCGAGCCGCTGTACCGGCACTGCGTGCGGGCGATCGAACACAGCCTGCCGCGCGGCAGACACGGCCTGCCACTGATCGGCGCCGGCGACTGGAACGACGGCATGAACCGGGTCGGCGAGGAGGGCCGCGGCGAAAGCGTCTGGCTCGGCTTCTTCTCCTGCGAAGTGCTGAGCCGCTTCGCCGACATGGCGCGGCTGCATGCCGACGAGGGCTTCGCGGTGCGCTGCGAGGAGGAGGTCGACAAGCTGCGCGCGGCGCTGGAGCAGCACGCCTGGGACGGCGCCTGGTATCGCCGCGCCTGGTTCGACGACGGCACGCCGCTGGGTTCAGCCGGCAATGACGAGTGCCGCATCGACTCGATCGCGCAGAGCTGGTCGGTGCTGTCGGGCATCGGCGCGCCCGAACGCCAACGGCAGGCGATGGCCTCGCTCGACCAGCATCTGGTGCGCCGCGAGGCCGGTCTGGTGCAGCTGCTCGAACCACCGTTCGACAAGTCCGCCCTCGACCCCGGCTACATCAAGGGCTACCTGCCCGGCGTGCGCGAAAACGGCGGCCAGTACACCCATGCCGCGATCTGGGCCGCGATGGCGTTCGCCGAACTGGGCGACAGCGCCCGCGCGTGGGAACTGCTGCGCATGATCAACCCGGTCAGCCACGGCAGCGACGCGGCCAGCATCGAGACCTACAAGGTCGAACCCTACGTGGTCAGCGCCGATGTCTACGCCGTCGCGCCGCACGTCGGCCGCGGCGGCTGGAGCTGGTACACCGGCTCCGCCGGCTGGATGTACCGGCTGATCGTCGAATCCCTGCTCGGCCTGAGTCTGGACGCGGGACAACTGCGCTTCGCGCCGGTGCTGCCGGTGGCATGGGCCGGATTCAGCATGAGCTACCGGCACGGCGACACCTGGTACCGGATCGAGGTGCAACAGGTGGATGCGGACGCCAGCGGGTCGGTCACGCTGGACGGGGTGGCGCTGGCGGACGGCCGCATTCCGCTGGTGGACGACGCGACGGAACATCAGGTGCTGATCACGCATCCGCGCAAGAGCCCGCACCTCACTCCCGATCCAGCGGACTGAGCACGCCGCGCCCACCCCGGTTCAGCACGTGGGTGTAAATCTGGGTCGTCGCCACGTCCTTGTGTCCGAGCAGTTCCTGGATCGTGCGGATGTCGTAGCCGTCTTCGAGCAGATGGGTGGCGAAGGAGTGGCGCAGGGTGTGCGCGCTCACCGGTTTGCAGATGCCCGCTTGCCGGGCCGAGCTCTTGAGCGCACGCGCCAGCACGCCTTCATCGATATGCTGCCGCCGCTCGCGACCATCCCGCGGATCACGCGAGCGCTGTGCCGACGGGAACACATACTGCCAGCCGAACTCGCGGCCCGCCGCCGGATACTTGCGTGCCAGCGCATGCGGCAGAAAGACCTCGCCGCAGCCCTCGCGCAGATCCCGCTCGTGCAGCAAGCTCGCGCGCTCGACCTCGCGTTGCAGCGATTCCACCAACGACTGCGGCAGCACGGTGCGGCGATCCTTGCCGCCCTTGCCATCTCGCACGGTGATCTCGTTGCGCTTGAAGTCGAGGTCCTTCACGCGCAGCCGAAGGCACTCCATCAGGCGCATGCCGGTACCATAGAGCAGGCTCCCCAGAAGCCATGCCCGTCCATCGAGCTGCGCCAGCAAGGCACGTGTCTCATCCTTGGAAAGGACCGTCGGCAAGCGGCGTGGTCGCTTCGCACGCGTCACGTTGTCCAGCCATGGCAGATCGACCTCGATCACTTGCCGATAAAGAAACAACAGGGCCGACAAGGCCTGATTCTGCGTGCTTGCCGCCACCTGCCCCTCCACCGCGAGGCCGGTCAGAAACCGCTCCACCTCCGTCGCCCCCATCTCACGCGGATGCCGTTTGCCATTGGCCAGGATGAACCGGCGTATCCATCCCAGATACGCCTCCTCGGTACGCAAACTATAGTGTTTCAGGCGTAATCGTCGGCGAACCTCGTCCAAAAGCCGCGGCTCCGGCCGACCCGACACCGGGCCGGATAGTCCGGCGGATCGTGGGGGATAAGACATATGACCTCACTTCATGCGATATGCACCCCGATGCTCCGCTGCGAAGAGGCGCTGTGGAAACAGCGCAAGCCGTTGAACTGCGTAGGCAAACCCTGATTGACATGCAAGCCGACGAAGCTGAATATCCGTTGCTACACCCCGCTTCTGGGGTCTACTAAGCGTT
>JAPHUU010000333.1 GCA_026193555.1 Rhodanobacter sp. | reverse complement strand
GCGACGGCCGGAACAGAGTCTTGGATGTGGGCATCAGCTGAGGTCCCTCGCATCGATCGCATCGCGGTAGGGAAGTTTCAGGTGGCCGTAGCGCACCACGACCACCGCGATGGCCAGCAGCAGGATCGCAAGTGCCGTGCCCAGAAGGTCGAGCGCCGGTATCTGCTGCTCGATCAGCATGTGTCGGGCCAGCGCCACCATGGCGATATACAGTGGCATGCGCACCGGGAGCTTGCCTGCGCTCCAGTACACCTCGACCATCGAGATCACCTCGACGTACATGAAGAGCAGCAGCAAGTCGCTGACGCCGGCGTGGCCGGACACCACCATCTGGTGCACCTCGCGATAGCCGATGAACAACGTCGCCACCAGGATGGTCAGCAGACCGATTCGTTCAATGGTCGAAAAAGAGCGTCCAATCAAAGCAGTTCGCATGGCATGTCCCGCAACGTGAAATGGAGGGAATTAGGGCTGGCCTCGTTTTCGCCCTTGAAGTCAGTGTAATCGGCGCAAAGGTTTGCAGGTAGTCGCAGGACTCCAACCTGCAGCGGCATGCCCGGAGGTCGCCAACGGCTTCGCATGTTCGTTCGAGCTTGTCGGTTTTTGCATGTGAGGAAAGCGGTCGAACCGCTACACTGGCCGTTGCCAGCAGGGCGAAGGAGTATGCGACGGTGAACGCATCCGCCATTACGATCCGATCCGGCGAAGTGGTGGCGCTGCGCCTGTTCGATATCGCCTACGCCATCGATCTTGCCGCCGCCGAAGTGGGCTGGGCTGCGCATGTCGGCGGGATCAGCAGCCGCACCCGGTTGACCAATACCTTGCCCAAGGCGCTTGCCTTCGGTGTGCCACCGTTGCGCATGCCGCTGGAGCCGATCAGTCTGGTGCTTGACGGGAAGACGGTGACCGCGCAGGTGAGTGTGCGTCTGTACGATTTCGGTGTCGCCGCACTGGCTGTGCGCGTCGGGGTGGTCGACGCACCATGGTCGTCGTTCGTCGCATTGTTCGATGCGCTCGATCGTGCCGTGGGTCCGGGCGGGCCTGCAGCGTTCTGGACGGCCCTGCTCGATCAAGTGCGTGAGGTGGTCGCGCCAGCGCTGGATCGTCCGGCGAAGGATGCATCGTTGCAGGAGGATTACCTGCTCGGCACCGTGCATGCCCTGAACGAACCGCTCGATGCAATCGCCTTGCGCGAGCGCGTGGATCTGGCCAGGTTGCTGTCGGGCGAGACGCGTCCCTTGTCGGAGGGCGCCCGGCGCGACCTGCTGGCTCGCAGCTATTCGTACTACGCCGACGATCTGGTGGTGTTGACCTGGGATCGAGCCTTCATCTATGAGCCTCGCGGCGATTCGGATGTGGCCGACGTGATCGAGGTGGCGAATGCGCAACTGGTCGAGTTCCGGTACTACGACGCGCTGCTCGACGAGGAGTTGCCCCGGATGTACAGCCGGGTGGAGGACGCGCGCAGCGCGGTATCCTTGCTGGCTTCTCGGCGTTTCGCCCATCTGGCGCGCCGGCTGTACATGCTGGTTGCCGAGGCTACCGAGCTGACCGAGAAGGTGGACAACGCATTGCAGGTGATCGAGGACGTGTATCTGGCACGCGTGTACAGCGCCGCGCTGGAGACGCTTCGTGTGCCGTCGCTGAGCGCATCGGTCGATCGCAAGCTGACGATTGTCCGCGACACCTACGCGGCACTTTACGAGGAGGCATCCAGCCGGCGTGCCGAATTGCTCGAGATTGCGATTGTGCTGCTGATCGTGATCGAGGTTGTGCTGACATTGTCGCGGTATTAGCGGCGCTCTGATCCGTTCAGCGCAGGCGCCACCGGCGTCGTCCGCGCGCCGATCAAGGCGCGGCGAGACGCGCCTGCCGCGGCGGTGCGCCGCGGGGTCTGGCTGGCCCGGGTCGCCCCGTCACGGGCATGAGCCACGGACTGATCGGGGGCCGGGCATCGATCGTGCTGCGCATCGGCATCCCGTCGAGGGTGGCATTCGGCATGCTGAGTGCCGCCGGGCTGCATCAGTTGTCCCGGCGCGCGATCCACAGGGTAATCATGGCCCGGAATAGCGCCTGACCCGTACCTCGCCATGCCCGGGGTGCAAGGCGACGAGCCGCGGCTTGATGCTGCCGAAACAAGGCGCCTTCGAGCACACCAGCCGCGCAACTTGCCCTTTGCCGGCGGGCCATGCGGACAGCCGACGCCAGGGCGACAGGGCGAAGTTGGTCTTGTTCATGATGGTCTGCCTGATCTCTGATCGTTGATGGGGAATAACGGCAACCGGGTTTTCCCGGCAGCGTACGGGTGCCCGGAAGCCTGCTGGCTGCTCCCGGGATGGTCGCTGGCCCGGTTCACTCCCGATCCGCTGCAATTTCTGCCGACGGGGCTTGCCTCTCATCGGTTGGCCGTATCGAAATACAACAGGCACATGCCTTCGCCCGGCGCGGTCTGTCTTCCGGTCAGGGTGGCATTGCCGTTGATCGAGCAGCGCAGGATCCAGGCCATCACCCACGGTGCGCGTCCCGGGCGAAGGCCCAGCAGGCAGCGCACTTCACCGAACAAGAGTTGCTGACTGGCCGAGTGCTGCCCGATCGGGATCTGCCGGAATTTCTTCTGCACGATCCACTGCCGCGGCGAGGGCAGCGCGGCCAACTGCGCAGCGGTAGGCGTCAGCAACACGCCCACGCCGGAATGGCCGTGGACGGACTTGGCGACCCACGGCTCGGGATCTGCGTGGTATGGGGCCCGCAGGGGGCTGTCCTCGATCCAGTGACATGTCTCGTGTGCAGCCAGTGGTACGTCCGCCAGGCTGCCCTTGTGGATACCCTCGTACCAGGCGGGATGACTGTGCCAGCCGAGCTGCGGCGCTGCCCGCAGCAGCGCCTCGGCCCGTGGTCGCTCGGATGGGTGCAGATCCGAGAGGATCAGCCGGTTCCACACGTGATGGTAGCGACGCGAGCCGGTATTCGACGTGAGCAGCCCGTCGGCAGCCGCCAACTCGCGCCAGTCGTGCACGTCCACGTTCCACCAGTGCCTGGCGGCATCCAGGTCCGGCCAGCTGATCCCGGCCCGCGGGCGATCCTCGATCAACACGGTGGCGGCGTGCGGTGCCACCCACTGGCGCAGATGGTCGACCCAGCCGGTGCCATCGGGCAGGGTATCGTGCGGGAGCCGGTCCGGGCTGGACTGATGCAGGTTGCGCTGCGCCAGATGCAGGGTGTGGAAGGTCGGCAACATCGAGGTGAAAGCCTGGATCTCCACCCATGCCAGATCGAACGGGCGCTGCGGATGCTCCACAAATGCCAGATCCAGCGCCAGCACATCGGCGCGTGCCCCGGGCCATGCCACGCGGGCGGGATCCAGTTGCGGTTCCAGCGCGGCAAGCAGCGCGGCGATCTTCGCGTCGAGGGCGCGGCGCAGCGCGTCATTGCCGACCGCATAGTGATCGGACATCATGCTCTGCGGCAAATGCGGTGCGCCGGTAGCCGATAGCGCGCGCGCGAGCGGCTCGACCCCGAGGAACTCGAGGCGGATCTGCGGCCAGGCACTCATCGCCAGCCTCCCGCGCGCTGCAGCACGGGTGGTTCGTCGCAGGCCATGGCCGCCAGCCATTGCAGGGTGGTTGGCCAGTCGGCATCCGCTTGCGCCCGCTGGCGCAAGGCTTCGGCGAAGGTGCCCTCGTCCAGCGCGTCGGCCAGCTGGCGCTCCCAGTAACCGCGTTCCGACGCATTGGCCGCGCGAAAGGCGATGCGCGACCACCAGCGCTCGAAATGCACGGCGCTGCTGCAGACGTCGTCACGATCCCATTCGATCCATTGCGCCCGCAAGCCGTGGCGACGGGCGCGCCACTTGTTCTCATCGATGCAGGCGCGCGACCACACCTGGCTCTGGTGCCCGGCGTTCAGTTCCAGCAGCAGGGTTTCGGCTTCCCATTTCAGCAGGGTGGCGATCAGGCCGATGCGGTCCAGGTCGGGGTGGGCGTCCATGACGCGGACTTCCAGCGTGCCGTAACGGTGATGCAGGCGGATGTCCTGCCACAGCCCCTGGTCCTCGCCCAGACAACCGAGCTGGCGCAGCCGATGGACATGGGCGTGGTAGTCCTGTTCGTCGTCAAACGAATCGGGTGTGCCCATGCGCGGATAACGGTCCAGCAGACTATGGCGCCAGGAATGCAGACCAGTATCGCGCCCTTCGAAGAACGGTGAGCTGGCCGACAGCGCCAGTACTTCGGGCAGCACGTGGCGCAGGCGGTTCATGATCGCCATTTTCGGTGCGGTGACGTCAAAGCCCAGATGCAGATGCATGCCGAAGCTGAAGGCGCTGCGGGCCACGTCCTGGTATTCGTCGATCAATCGGGTGTAGTGCGGATAGTTCGTGCCCTCGTGCAGCTGTTGCTGCTGCCAGTGCGCGGTGGGGTGGATCCCCGCGATGAGGATCTGCTGGCCCTGGGCGGCTGTCTTGCACGCGGCTTGCGCACGCAATGTGCGCAATGCGGTCACCAGTTCCGGCACGCTGTTGCAGATACGCGTTTTCAGCTCGATGACGCACTGATGGAGCTCCTTGTCCATCAGCCCTTCGGGTGTACCGAATTCCGCAAGGCCTGCGGCAAAGTCGTGCGGGACCAGTTGCCCGTGAACGTCAACGATCTGTACTTCTTCTTCCATACCTATAGTGATCATGCCCTTTGCTCCTCCTGACGTAGCGGGGCCTGAGCCCCTTGGTTGCGGCGGTGTGTCACGCATCGTCGCGCGCAGCGGACGCTCGGTGTGAGACGGCCTGCGCCGTTGGCGCAGGTACCGGGCGGAAGCTGGCTGGAGGAAGCGGCGCGGTTGGCTCTCGCACTCTCGTTGCTGTCCGGGAGGGGGCATCGCAGCGGCGGGATGTCGGTGGCTTCAAGGCCGCCTCGACGGGTCTGGCTGAGGCCCGCCGCCGCCGACGCGACTGCACTGAATGCTTTCCAACCCCGTGCTCAGCACGGGTGTTGTCGGTCAGATCGTTCTGGTGGTGGTTCGCCAGTGGGGCGAGGGCGGCGTTCGAGGCTAGCGACATCTGCACGCCGGGACGCATACCGGCCATGGATGGAAAGAACGCGTTGTTCCGTGTCACCGCTGAACCGATGGTCTGGTGTTCGGTGCGTCAAAGTCTTGGCGGTTTTCCGCGCGCAACGGATCCGCGGCGACATTCGTTCGCTTCTTGACGCGTCCCGGAGTGGTGCCGTGCGTCATCTCGGCGCTGTGTCTCAAGTCTACCTGGGACGCGATCAGTCCACGGCGATGCGGTGTGGCGCGCGGTCAGGAGTTGATGCCAGCTCAAGCCGAGACCGCTCCCGGAGTGCGATGCCGGCTCCCTATCTGGCATCGCGGTCGGCCAAGTGATTGCTGCGGACCAGCCTGGCTCGATGCGCATGCCACCGGGATCTGCCTCTGATCTTGAGGCCGCACGCCCTTCACTGGTCTGGACAGCGCCTGCGGTTGGTTTGCAGCGTCACCTGATGTGCCTTTGTGGCCGTCAGATCCATGTCGAGTCTGATGATTTTCAATGGATTGGATGCCGTGTGACCAAACACGCTCGCATGCAGCCTTTTTTTTGACCACTATGCTCGTGCGCCGGCAAATTGACGGTAGCCCGCCACAATTTCGTGCTGTGGCGGATTTTTGACGTTAATCAACACTGGAGTAATGCGATGAATACAGGTTTCGAGCGTACCGGTCCTCTGAAGGAAATGACCAGCTATCCGCAGTGGGCACAGGACATGGTTGTCGATTGCGAAAGCACGAAGCAGCGTGTGCTGGATCACGAAATATGGAAAATGATGACCGATCTGCAGCTCGATGATGAGTCCACTCGGAATTTCATGATGGGCCTGTGGCCTTTCATTGAACGTTTTCCGAGTTTCATGGCGTTGAACCTGCTGAAGACCCGCTATGGCCGGAGCCCCGGTGATGACATGGCGCGGCGCTGGTTGGTGCGCAACATTCGTGTGGAACAGAATCACGCCGAATACTGGTTGAACTGGGCTGAAGGCGCCGGAGTTGCGCGACAGGAGCTGCTACATGGAGCGATTCCTCATGGAACCGACGGACTGGCGCGTTGGTGCGAGGAAATCAGCGCTCACGGATCGCTGGCTGCGGGCATGGTAGCGACGAACTACGCGATTGAAGGGGTTACCGGCGAGTGGTCGCACATGATCTATTCCAGCGTAAAGTACCGGGAAAGCTTCGACCCATCGATCAGGGCATCGAGCCTGCGATGGCTGCATCTGCATTCGGACTATGATGATACCCATCCGTGGGAAGCTTTGGATATAGTGTGTACGCTGATGGGCAAGTCGCCCTCAGCCAATGATGTAGTCCATTTGGCTGAGTGCATCAAACGAAGCTACATGAGCATGGTTCTGCTTGGAGACAGGTGTATTCAGACATGCCGTGACCTGTGGATGTCGAATGAGGCTGCGGCTTGATTGATTCTGCATAAGAAAACTGGATCGGCGGATGTTGGCTGCGTTATCAACCAAATGGGTACGCGATGCGTTTCGTCGATAACAGTTTGCAGACCCCTCTGTCTCGGCGATTGATGCCGTTAGCTTATTCCCTTGTGGTCGCTATTGGGCTGATCATGGCGATGACATGGGGCGTGCTTCAGGTTCAGATCACTCTCGCTGGTTTCCTCAACAGCGAGAGTGTCTGGTCCAAGGCGCAGAAGCAGGCTGTGATCGACCTCGACAGCTATGCACACAGCGGCAGTGCCGCAGACTTGGCCAGCTTTCGCCACAATTACCAGATCCTCGATTCTGATCGCTGGGGGCGCGATGCGCTTGCAGCGGGCAAGTACGATCAGCGGGAGCTGGATCATGTTTTCAAGTTAGGCAACATCATGCCGAAGGCCCAGCCCGGTATGAGTTTCATGATGCAATATCTTGCCGGTGCGCCTTATATGAAGACGGCACTCGCCGCATGGCGTTCGACCGATGCGTCCATCGACGCACTCAACCAGATAGCCGGCGAACTGCAGCGCGCCTACAGCACCAGTACCCCGTCTGCAGACGAGGTCATGCGCCAGACGGGGCGTATCAGCGCGCTCAACGTGTACATGCAGCCGCGTACCAATCTATTTTCGGCCGAGTTGGTGAGAGGGGCCATCTGGGTGGGACAAATTCTGTTCTGGGGTGTGCTCTTCGCTTTCTTTGTGGCAGCTCTAAGCTGGGCGCGCATGGCACGCCGCACCTTGGAAAGCATCCGCGGCACAGAGGAGCGCTATCGCCTGCTGTTCGATAGTGCTGCCGACGCGATCGTGATGGTGGATGAGGCGAGTGGCCGGATCATCGATGCCAACCGGATGGCATCGGTCTGGACCGGGCGCAACGCGAGCAGCCTGACCGGCGATCGATTCGTGCACCTGTTCGCACAGTCGGTATCGCACCTGGACGGCCGCGCGGCCACCAACGCCTTGCTGGGTTCGGACGGAAGCCATCGCCCGGTGGAAACCCAGAGCAGCGTTGCCAAGTGGGGCGATCGACCGGTACGTCAGGCGTTCATCCGCGACATCTCCGAGCGGGTGGCGATGGAGCAGGAGCGTCGGGTGGCTGCCGAGGCGTTGGCCAGCATCGCCGAGGGCGTGATCATCGCCGACGCGGATCGGCGGATGATTTCAGGCAATGCCGCGCACACGGAGATCACCGGTTTCACGATGCAGTCGCTCCAGGGCCGGCGCTTCGACGAAACCCGCAGCATGCCCGACGGGTCACCGGTGCCGGGTTCCGTGTGGGATTCCATTGCGGCAGGAAACAACTGGATCGGCGAGGTGCAGAGTACCCGGCGTGACGGCAGCTCCTATCCGGAGCAGCTGAGCATCAGCGCCATTCGCGATGCGGAAAATCAGGTGCTGTACTACGTCGCGGTCTTCACCAACATCTTCACCGCGAAGGTCAATCAACGCCGGCTGGAATATCTGGCCCGGCACGACGCACTGACCGGGCTGGTCAATCGTTCGGAATTCGAGCGGCGCTGTGCCGACGCCATTTCAAGCTCGGAGCTGGAGCATCTGGGGGTCGCGGTGCTGTTCATCGATCTGGATGCGTTCAAGATCGTCAATGACAGCTACAGTCATGCCGTCGGCGATCACTTGCTGGTCAAGGTGGCCGAGCGGATCCGGCGGCAGCTGTCCGACGAGGACGTGGCCGGGCGCATCGGTGGCGATGAATTCACCGTGCTGATCAACCGGTTGAATCTGCGCGAAGACGCCGGCGGGGTCGCCGGCCGGCTGCTTGCCACCTTGTCCGAACCGTTCGTGGTGGACGATTACGAAATCGTGCTCAGTGCAAGCATCGGCATCGCAGGTTATCCCCTGGATGGCGCGGACCCATCCACGCTGATCACCAATGCGGATGCGGCGATGTATGCGGCAAAGACCGAGGAGCGCAATACCTTTCGCTACTACACCCCGCTGATGCAGGCCAACACCAGCCGCCGCTTGCAACTGGCAACCGATCTGCGGCATGCGCTGGCGCATGACGAGTTTCGCCTGGTTTATCAGCCGAGCATCGAACTGCGCACCGGCCGTATCGTGGCGGTCGAGGCGTTGCTGCGCTGGCGGCACCCGACACGCGGCGAAGTGATGCCGGGGGATTTCATTCCGATCGCCGAAAGCCTGGGGCTGATTCGCCGCATCGACGAGTGGGTGATGCAGAGGGCCTGCGCGCAGATCGAATCCTGGGACCTCGCCGGCATGCCAGCCATTCGGGTGGCAGTGAATGTCTCCGCGCGCTGGTTCGGACATCGGGCTTTCGTCGAAGCAATCAGTCGGTCGTTGCAGACCAAGCAGCTGCCGGCCAGCCGGCTGATGCTGGAGATCACCGAGGGTGCCATGTTGCGCCTGGGCGAGGAGACCTTGCGCACCATGCAGGCACTGCATGCGCTGGGCATCGAGGTGGCGATCGACGACTTCGGCACCGGATATTCCTCGATGGCCTATCTGAAGTTGCCTGCCGTGGCCTACCTCAAGATCGACCGCTCCTTCATTGTCGGTCTGCCGGGCAATGCCGACGACGTGGCGATTGCCAAGGCGATGCTGGCGATGTCCAGGAGTCTGGGGCTGAAGTCCATCGCCGAAGGCATCGAGATCGAGGCCCAGCACGAGTTCCTGCTGCGCGAGGGCTGTGACGAGGGCCAGGGCTATCTCTATTCGTATCCGCTCGAGGCGCCGGAGATCGAGCGCCTGCTCCGCCCCAGTTCATCGCCGCAGGTTGCCGTTGCCGCCAAGCTCCGGCTGGTGCCGCCCAAGCGCGGTTGAACGCGCGGTTCAGGGGTTCTGCGGTGTCGGGACGTTTGCCTGGAGCGGTGCGCAGTGACGGTTCAGCCAGTCCAGATCGGCGCCCTCGAGCAGCGGGCCCAACGCCGCACGTACACCCGCGTGGTAATCATCGAGCCAGGCGCGCTCTTCCGGATTGAGCAGGCCGATCTCCAGTGCGCGACGATCGAACGGGCACAGGGTGAGCGTCTCGAACGCATGAAAATCACCAAACTCGGTCTGCTCCGCCTCCACCACCACGACCAGATTCTCGTGGCGAATGCCGTGCCGTCCCGGTTTGTACAGCCCTGGCTCGATCGAGCTGATCATGCCCGGTTCCAGCGCCACCAGCGCGCCACCGGCCACCGGCGGACGAATACCGTGCGGACCTTCATGCACGTTCAGGAAATAGCCAACGCCATGACCGGTGCCATGGCCGTAATCCATGCCCGAGGCCCACAGCGGTGCGCGGGCCAGTGCGTCCAGTTGCGGGCCGCTGGCACCTTTCGGGAAACGTGCGCGGGATAGCGCGATCATGCCTTTCATCACCAGCGCGGCATCGCGCCGTTGCTCGTCGGTGGTCGGGCCCAATGCCAGCACGCGGGTGATGTCGGTGGTACCACCGAGGTACTGGCCACCGGAATCGACCAGCAGCAGGCCCTTGGCATGGAGGGTGCTGTGCTGGGCCGGCGTGGCCTGGTAGTGCGGAAGCGCGCCATTGGCCTGGTAGCCGGCGATGGTGGCGAAACTCCGGCCGACATAGCCAGGCTGGGTCGAGCGCTCCTCGAACAGCAAAGTGTCCACATCCAGCTCGGTCACCATCATGCCGGCGCTCATGCGCTGCTCCAGCCGGCGGAATGCACAGACCAGCGCAGCGCCGTCGCGGCGCATCACGTCGCGCACATGATCGAGTTCGGCCGTGCTCTTGCGTGCCTTGAACGCGGTACTGGGGTTTGCGCCCTCGATTCGTCGGGTGGCTGACGGAATGGCCGCGGCGATCGAGCTGACCACCCGGCCGCTGTCCAGCAACAGGCTGTCGGCAGCGTCCAGTTCGTTCAGCGTCGAGGTGATCGAGGCGTAGTCGGCGATCTCGATGCCGTCGGCGGCAAGTGCTGCGACAAGTGCGTCGCCGAGCTTGGCGCGACCGACGAACAGGGTGGCGCGATCACTGGCCTGGATCAGCAGGTGGGCCAGGAATACCGGATTGCACTCGACATCGCTGCCGCGCAGATTGGTCAGCCAGGCGATGTCGTCGAGGCTGGACAACAGGTGATGGGTGGTGCCCAGCTTGCGCATCGCCTTGCGCACGCGGATGAACTTTTCGGCGCGCGGGATGCATGCGTAGGCCGGATCATGTTCGATCACCGGCGCCTGCGGCAGGGGCGGACGATCCGGCCAGATCGCAGCGGGAAGATCCAGGTCGGTGCGCAGGCTTGCGCCGGCTTCGCTCAGTCGTCCTTCGATCTGTCGCTGGGTCGTCAGCGCCAGGCTGTCCCCGGCCACGGCCAGCACGTCATCCTGCCGCAGATGCTGCTGCAACCAGGCCAGATGCTCGGCGGCATGCGGTACACGCTGCTTCATCAGCTGGACGCCGCTGCCGGCCAGTTGCTGCTCGGCTTGGGCGAAATAACGCGAATCCGTCCACAGACCGGCATGGTCGTCGGTGACGATCAGGGTGCCGGCCGATCCGGTGAAGCCGGACAGCCAGGCGCGCGCCTGCCAGTGCGCGGGCAGGTATTCGGACAGATGCGGGTCGGCGCTGGGAACCAGCACCGCAGCGACACCATGCTGCCGCATGGCGGCGCGGAGGGCGACGAGGCGGGAAGGAATGGGGTTGTTCATGGGAGGGCATGCTAGCAGGCCCGCTCACACCGTTTCATCCTCCGCCGGCCGGTCGAATGGCATCCAAAACGACAATTTCTGCAATGCCATCTCGCAGCGCGACCATTCTGCCGCTAAAATGCATAATTTCCAGCACGGCTGCTTTCCATGACCCCCCTGATTTTCGTCACCGGCGGTGTGGTGTCCTCGCTTGGCAAGGGCATTGCTGCGGCGTCGCTTGCTTCGATTCTCGAAGCACGCGGGCTTTCGGTCACCATGATGAAGCTCGATCCCTACATCAATGTGGATCCGGGCACCATGAGTCCCTTCCAGCACGGCGAGGTCTACGTGACCGACGATGGTGCCGAGACCGATCTCGATCTCGGCCACTACGAGCGCTTCGTGCATACCCGCCTGGCCGGCAAGAACTCGATCACCACCGGCAAGATCTACGAGGCGGTGATCCGCAAGGAGCGTCGGGGCGATTACCTCGGCGCCACCGTGCAGGTCATCCCGCACATCACCGACGAGATCAAGCACTGCATCCATGAGGCTACCCGCGGCTTCGATGTGGCGCTGGTGGAGATCGGCGGCACCGTGGGCGACATCGAGTCGCTGCCGTTCCTGGAGGCGATCCGCCAGCTGCGCATCGAACATGGCCCCGAAAAGGTGGTGTTCATGCACCTCACCCTGGTGCCGTTCATCAAGGCCGCCGGCGAGATCAAGACCAAGCCGACCCAGCATTCGGTGAAGGAGTTGCGCTCGATCGGTATCCAGCCGGACATCCTGCTGTGCCGCTGCGAGGAGCCGCTGCCGGAGGCCGAGCGCCGCAAGATCGCACTGTTCACCAACGTGCCCGAGCAGGCGGTGATCAGCGCCACCGATGTCGACATCATCTACAAGCAGCCGCTGTGGCTGCATGCGCAGGGGCTTGACGACATCGTGGTCAAACGGCTGGGGCTGGATGCGAAGCCGGCCGACCTGTCGAGCTGGGTGCGCACCGTCGAGGCGATGGAGCATCCGAAGGACGAGGTCACGGTGGCCATCGTCGGCAAGTACGTCGAGCACAAGGACGCCTACAAGTCGTTGGGCGAGGCGCTGCGCCATGGCGGCATAAAGCAGCAGGCGAAGGTCAACCTGCGCTGGATCGACTCCGAGCAGGTCGAGGCCGAGGGCGCGGCCAAGGCGCTCAGTGACGTCGATGCGATCCTGGTGCCGGGTGGTTTCGGCAAGCGTGGTTTCGAAGGCAAGGTACTGGCGGCGAAATATGCGCGCGAGCACCGCGTGCCGTACTTCGGCATCTGCTACGGCATGCACGCGGCCGTGGTTGATTTCGCACGTCACGTGGCCGGGCTGACCGACGCCGACTCCAGCGAGAACGAGCGCCATACGAACAATCCGGTGATCGGCCTGATCACCGAGTGGACCACCGCCACCGGTGAAGTGGAACAGCGCAGCGAGCGCTCCGACTTCGGCGGAACCATGCGGCTGGGCTCGCAGGAATGTCGTCTGAAGGCCGGCACGCTGGCCCGTGAGTTGTATGGTCAGGATGTGGTGCGCGAGCGCCATCGCCATCGCTACGAGTTCAACAACCGCTATCGGCAGTCGTTCGAGGATCTGGGGCTGGTGATTTCCGGCAAGTCGATGGACGACCTGCTGGTGGAGATGATTGAGCTGCCGCAGCAGCAACATCCCTGGTTCCTGGCCTGCCAGGCGCATCCGGAGTTCACCTCGACACCCCGCGACGGGCATCCGCTGTTCAACGGATTCGTGCATGCCGCGCGCGAATTCAAGGCGGTGCGCGAAGGTGAGCGGCTGGCGCAGGAGTCGGCGGCATGAAGCTGTGCGGTTTCGAGGTCGGGCTGGATCAGCCGCTGTTCCTGATCGCCGGGCCGTGCGTGGTCGAGTCGGAACAACTGCAGCTGGACACCGCCGGTGCGCTGAAGGAAATCACCGCGCGGCTGGGTATCAACTTCATCTTCAAGTCCAGTTTCGACAAGGCCAATCGTTCCTCCGGCGAGAGCTTCCGCGGACCGGGGCTGGAAGAGGGGTTGCGCATTCTCGGTGAAGTGCGGCGGCAGATCGGCGTGCCGGTGCTTACCGATGTGCACGAATACACACCGATGGACGAGGTGGCCTCGGTGGTCGACGTGCTGCAGACGCCGGCCTTCCTGTGCCGGCAGACCGACTTCATCCAGAAGGTCGCACGTGCCGGCAAGCCGGTGAACATCAAGAAGGGTCAGTTCCTCGCGCCGTGGGACATGAAGCACGTGGTGGCCAAGGCCAAGGCCGTCGGCAACGACGACATCATGGTGTGCGAGCGTGGCGCCAGCTTCGGCTACAACAACCTGGTGTCGGACATGCGCTCGCTCAGCGTGATGCGCGAAACCGGCTGCCCGGTGGTGTTCGACGCGACCCATTCGGTGCAGTTGCCGGGTGGCCAGGGCGCGAGCTCCGGCGGCCAGCGCGAGTTCGTGCCGGTACTGGCGCGTGCCGCGGTGGCAGTCGGCGTGGCCGGCCTGTTTGCCGAGACCCATCCCGATCCCGCCAAGGCGCTCAGCGATGGCCCCAACGCCTGGCCTCTGGCCAAGATGGAAGCGCTGCTGGAAACCCTGCTGGCGCTGGATACCGTGACCAAGCGGCACGGATTCCTGGAACAGGAACTGTCCTGAAACAAGGCGCGCGGCGACGCGTACTTTCCACCTCATTCTCAAGAAGCAATGGATATCGCATGAGCACTCAAATCACCCGCATCCACGCCCGTGAAATTCTCGACTCGCGCGGCAACCCCACACTGGAAGCCGAGGTCACCCTGGCCAGCGGCGGTTTCGGTCGCGCCGCGGTGCCCAGTGGTGCCTCCACCGGCTCGCGCGAGGCGGTGGAGCTGCGTGACGGCGACAAGTCGCGTTACGGTGGCAAGGGCGTGAAGCAGGCCGTGGCGAACGTCAACACGACCATCGCCGATGCACTGAAGGGTTTCGATGCGGCCGACCAGAAGGGGCTGGACGCGATGCTCATCAAGCTGGACGGCACCCCGAACAAGGGCAATCTGGGCGCCAACGCGCTGCTCGGTGTCTCGATGGCGGCGGCCCATGCGGTGGCGGCATCGCGTGATGAACCGCTGTGGAGCTACCTGTCACATGGCAAGCCGGGCGCGCTGCCGGTGCCGATGATGAACATCATCAACGGCGGCGAGCATGCGGACAACAACATCGACGTGCAGGAATTCATGGTGCTGCCGGTGGGCATGCCCAGCTTCGCCGAGGCGTTGCGCGCCGGTGCCGAGATCTTCCATGCGCTGAAGAGCGTGCTGAAAGGTCGTGGCCTGAGCACCTCGGTGGGCGACGAAGGCGGCTTTGCACCGAACCTGCGCTCGAATATCGAGGCGCTCGACACCATCCTCGAGGCGATCAACAAGACCGGCTACAAGATCGGTGGCGAGATCCTGCTCGGTCTCGATGCGGCCAGCTCGGAGTTCTACAAGAACGGCAAGTACGATCTGGCCGGCGAAGGCAAGCAGTACAGTTCGGCCGAATTCGTCGACCTGCTGGCGAGCTGGGCGAAGCAATACCCGATCGTCACGATCGAGGACGGCATGGCCGAGGGCGACTGGGATGGCTGGAAGCTGCTGACCGAGGCGATCGGCGATCGCATCCAGGTGGTCGGTGATGACCTGTTCGTCACCAACCCGGCGATCTTCCGCGAGGGTATCGAAAAGCACATCGCCAACTCGATCCTGATCAAGGTGAACCAGATCGGCACGCTGTCCGAGACATTGCAGGCGATCGCGATGGCCGATGCTGCCAAGTACTCGGCGGTGATCTCGCATCGCTCCGGCGAAACCGAGGACACCACCATCGCGGACATCGCGGTGGCGACCACGGCGACCCAGATCAAGACCGGCTCGCTGTGTCGCAGCGATCGCGTGGCCAAGTACAACCAGCTGTTGCGCATCGAGGAGCAGCTTGGCGCTGCCGCACGTTATGCGGGTCGCGATGCGTTCCCCAATCTGTCCCGACTGCCGGGCTGAGCGGAGCCATCGCCACCGATGTTGCGCTGGATTGCCATTTTTCTGGTGCTGATCCTGATCGGACTGCAGCTGAAGCTGTGGTCCGGCAGCGGCAGCATGCATGAAGTGGATGCGCTGCGCGTGGCGGTGAAGAAGCAGGGTGAGGAGAACGCCGGACTGCAGCAACGCAACCAGTCACTGGGTGCCGATGTGCTCGACCTCAAGCATGGCGACCAGGCGGTCGAGGCACGCGCCCGCACGGAGCTTGGCCTGATCAAGCCCGGCGAGACGTTCTATCAGGTGGTGGAGCAACCGGCTGGCGCCAGCAGCGTGCCGACATCGACCACCACCCAGGCCGGTTCGCCATGAGCGCGTCCACGTTGTGGTGTGTGGTGCCCGCCGCCGGGCGAGGTACCCGGGTTGGCGGCGACTGCCCCAAGCAGTACCTGCCGCTGGCGGGGCGGCCGTTGATCAGGCATACGCTGGAACGTCTGGCGATGCATCCGCGGATCGCCGGACTGCTGGTCGTCCTTGGTGTCGGCGACGTGCGCTGGGACGGCGCGGCTTCGCTCAACGGCAAGCCGGTGCTCACCGCCATTGGCGGCGTCGAACGCAGCGATTCGGTGTTGGCCGGGTTGGAGGCGCTGCCAGCGGAGGTCGCCGACGATGCCTTCGTGCTGGTTCACGACGCCGCGCGCCCCTGCGTGCGAGGCCAGGACATCAGCCGGTTGATCGAACTTGGCACGGCAGCCGGTGGCGGACTGCTGGGCGCGCCACTGCGCGATACGCTGAAGCTGGTCGATGCGACGGCGCGGAGCGTGGCTACCGAACCGCGCGACCGGCGCTGGCGCGCCTTCACGCCGCAACTGTTCCGTCGCCGCGAGTTGGCCGAAGCCCTGCGCGATGCGGCGAAGCGTGGAATCAAGGTCAGCGACGAGGCGATGGCGATGGAGCTGGCCGGTCACGCACCCTTGCTGGTCGAGGGCGCGGAGGACAATATCAAGGTGACCACGGTCGCGGATTTCGCGCTGGCCGAATTCCTGCTGGAGAAAACCGCATGATGCGAATCGGCAGCGGCTTCGATGTGCACGCCTTCGGCGCGGGGGATCATGTCGTGCTGGGTGGCGTGCGCATCGCATGCACGCGCGGCATGCTCGCCCATTCGGACGGCGACGTGGTGATCCATGCGCTGTGCGATGCGATCTTCGGTGCGTTGGCGCTGGGCGATATCGGCCAGCATTTTCCGCCCACCGACGAGCGTTGGCGTGATGCCGACAGTCGCGAATTTTTGCGGCATGCGGCGTCGTTGATGGCGCAGCAGGGCTATGCACTGGGCAATGCCGATATCACCGTGATCGGCGAAGCGCCAAAGGTCGCCCCGCACGCGCTGGCGATGCGTGAGTGCCTTGCCGCCACCCTGGGCGTCGAGATCAGTCGCATCAGCGTCAAGGCCACCACCACCGAGAAGCTTGGCTTCACTGGTCGCGGTGAAGGGCTCGCGGCGCAGGCCACTGTCTTGCTGACGCCCGCATGAGCGAGATCGAGACCCGCGGCGCGACGGATCGGCTGCACGATCAGCTGGAGGTGATCGTCGCCTTGCTGCGTGGGCACGGCGAGGGCCCCTTGCCGCCGCCGGCGCATGCACGCTTGCAGCGAATTCTCGATGGTCTGCATTCGGCCGATATTGCTTTCATCCTTGAATCGTTGCCGCTGGATGATCGGATCGCGGTGTGGCAATGCGTCAAGGCCGACCGGGACGGCGACATCCTGCTTGAAGTGTCCGACGCGGTGCGCGAGTCGCTGATAGCGGACATGGACAGCCACGAAATCATGGCCGCCGTCGAGCCACTGGACGCCGACGAAGTCGCCGACCTGGTCGAGGATCTGCCGACGGCGATGCTGCCGGAGCTGATGGCCAGCCTCGATCTCCAGCAGCGCCAGCAAGTGCAGTCGGCACTGTCCTATGAGGACGACCAGCTCGGCGCCTTGATGGATTTCGAGATGCTCACGATCAGCGAGGACGTGAGTCTCGATGCGGTCCTTCGCTACCTGCGTCATTTCGATGAGCTGCCGCCGCAGACCGACAAGTTGTTCGTGGTCAACCATGAGAACCTGCTGACCGGCGTGTTGCCGCTGCACTGGCTGCTGGTGAATGCGCCGGAGACCATGGTGAGCGATGTGATGGCACCGGACGTCAATACCTTCCATCCCACCGACGACGCCTATGAGGTGGCGCAGGCGTTCGAGCGCTACGACCTGGTGACGGCGCCGGTGGTGGATGAGACGGGGCACCTGATTGGTCGCATCACCATCGACGCGATGGTCGACGTGATTCGCGAAGAGAGCGAATCGGAGATGCTCGGCCGGGCCGGCCTGCGCGAGGAGGAAGACATCTTCGCCTCGATCTGGGCCTCGGTGCGCAATCGCTGGGCGTGGCTGGCGATCAACCTGGTTACCGCGTTCGTCGCCTCGCGCGTCATCGGCTTGTTCGAAGGGGCGATCGAGAAGCTGGTGGCACTGGCCACGCTGATGCCGATCGTTGCCGGCATCGGCGGCAACTCGGGCAACCAGACCATCACCATGATCGTGCGCGCGATGGCGCTGGAGCAGGTGAACCCGAACGCGATCCGCCGGCTGTGGCGCAAGGAGCTCGGCGTGGCGCTGTTCAATGGTGTGGTATGGGGTGGCGTGATCGGCATTGTCGCCGCCCTGCTTTACGACAGCCCCACGCTGGGCCTGGTGATGACGGCGGCGATGACCCTGAACCTGTTGCTGGCGGCCTTCATGGGTGTGGGTATTCCGATGATGATGATCCGTCTCGGTCGCGACCCGGCGCTGGGCTCAAGCATCTTTCTCACCTTCGTGACCGACAGCGGTGGCTTTTTCATCTTTCTGGGCCTGGCGACAATCTTCCTGGTTTGATGCGTGAATGATCGCGGGGCCTTCCGCCACGTGAAGTTTTCGATGTATCCGAATGCCGGCGCGGCCGGCGGAGTGCGATGTCCGAATTCGAACAGTCTGGCCACGTCCAGTTGCCTTGGGCCTATGGCGCGCCGCCCCTGATCGCGCAGCTGCGCGCTTCGCCCGAGGACTTCCGGGTCGAGGAGATCCTCGGCTATGACGCCGATGGCAAGGGCGAGCATCTGCTGCTGTGGGTCGAAAAGCGCGGTGCCAATACCGACTGGGTGGCCCGTGAGCTGGCGAAGTTTGCCGGCGTGCCGCCAGTGGCGGTGGGCTATGCCGGGATGAAGGATCGTCATGCGGTGACCCGGCAGACCTTTTCCGTGCAGCTGGCCGGCAAGCCTGATCCGGACTGGTCGCTGCTGCCGCATCCGGAGGTGAAGGTGCTGGCAGCGAAGCGCCATTCGCGCAAGCTGAAGCGCGGCGCCTTGCGTGGCAATCGGTTCATCCTGGTGCTGCGCGGTGTGCAGGGGGATCGCGAGGCGGCCGATCGGGTACTGGCCCAGATCGCCGCGCGTGGTGTGCCGAACTATTTCGGTGAACAGCGGTTCGGTCGCGAGGGTGGCAATGTGGCGCAGGCACGCGCGATGTTTGCCGGTCGCCGGGTCGAGCGCGACAAGCGCTCGATGCTGCTGTCCGCGGCGCGTTCGCAGATTTTCAACAACGTGCTGGCGGCAAGGGTCGATCGTGGCGCCTGGGACACGCCGCTCGAAGGCGAGATCTGGTCACTGGCCGGTTCGCGTTCGTGGTTCGGTCCCGAACCGTTTACCGAGGTATTGGCCGAACGGCTGGCACGTGCCGACATTCATCCTTCCGGTCCGCTGTGGGGGCAGGGTGAGCCACCCACCGTGTCCGAGGCTGGCGCGCTGGAACGTGAGGTGGCTGCTGCGAGCAGTGACTTGGTCGCAGGTTTGGCGGCCGCGCGGATGGATCAGGAACGCCGGCCGTTGCGATTGATTCCGCAGGGTCTGAACTGGCGCTGGCTCGATCAGGATGCGCTGGAACTGGTGTTCGAGTTGCCCGCGGGCGCCTACGCGACCGTGGTCGTGCGCGAGCTGGCCCAGGTGTAGGAGTGCGTTCAGAGGCGTGGGCAACGAGGGGCAGGCCAAGAGCTGCGCCCGCTTCGCTGAACGCGTGTGGCTCACCCCTCGCCACTGGGTTCCCGCTATGGGCCCTTCAGCAGCACCACCACGGCGCCGGTCCCACCCTGGGACGGCCGCGCCGAGGCAAAAGCGATCACGTCGTCGCGCCGCCGCAGCAGTCGATCGGTCAGGCTCTTCAGCACCGGTCCGGCGGCACGCGAACGCAAACCCTTGCCATGGATGATGCGCAGGCAGCGTCGCCCGCGCTGCTTCGCTTCGGCGAGAAAGATGACAATGCTGGCCTGCGCCGCCGCCGCGTTCATCTGGTGCAGGTCGAGGTCGTCCTGCACGCTGAACTGGCCGCGCTTCAGCTGGCGCAGCAGTTTCGGTGCATGGCCGTCGCGCAGGTAGCTCAACTCCTCGCCGATCTCCAGCACGGCCGGGTCGAATGCCAGGTCGAGCAGTTCGCCCGGCACGGCGGCTTCGTCGGCGTCCAGCATGTGCGGGTGAGGCGCCGGCTTCGCGGGCGCGGGTGGCGGAGCGACCCGATCCAGCAGGCGCACCTCGCCAATCGCCTCCCGAAACAGGCGAGTATCGTCCTCACTGATGCTGGCAGCACCCTTGGGTTTCATTGGGCCATGCTAACCAAAGCAGAGGTCGGGTTGCCAATCGGCGCGAACCCGGCGCGTTCGTGTGAAACCCGCGGTACGCTCGGGTAGACTTCGTCAATGGAATATCCGCCATCGGTTCTTGGCGGGTGACCGCAGTCAGCTTTCGACGGAGCATCATGCGAGTTCTGGTAAGTAACGATGATGGAGTGAACGCCCCGGGTATCCGCGTGCTGGCCGAGCGTCTTGGTGTGGTGGGCAAGGTCACCGTGGTGGCGCCCGACCGTGATCGCTCAGGCGCCAGCAACTCGCTGACCCTGGATGCGCCGCTGCGGGTGTTCCCGCTGGGCGACGGTTTTTTCAGCGTGGCGGGCACTCCGACCGATTGCGTGCATCTGGCACTGGCAGGGCTGCTGGAAGAGGAGCCGGACATGGTCGTGTCCGGCATCAACAATTCGGCCAATCTTGGCGACGACGTGATCTATTCGGGTACGGTATCAGCCGCCATGGAAGGGCGCTTCCTGGGGCTGCCCGCGATCGCCGTGTCGCTGGTCACACAGGATCACAAGGGTGTGAACTACGACTCCGCCGCCAAGGCCGTCGTGTTGCTGATGCAGCGTCTGCTGGTCGACCCGCTGCCGGCCGACACCATCCTCAACGTCAATGTGCCGGATCGGCCGTGGGCGGAAATCGAAGGCTTCGAAGTGACCCGGCTGGGCCGGCGGCATCGTTCCGCGCCGAGCATCGCGCAGACCGACCCGCGCGGGCGGCCGATCTGGTGGATCGGTCCGGCGGGGGAGGTCGATGATGCCGGTCCGGGCACCGACTTCAATGCGGTTCATCGCGGGTATGTCTCGGTGACGCCGATTCACGTCGACCTGACCCGCTTCCAGGCGCTGGAGAAAGTCAGCAGTTGGATGCAGGCCTTGAGCGCAGACATGGTCGATGACCGCGGCAACAAGAATGAGGCAGCCTGAGTGATGAGTGTCTATCCACTGCCGGCATCGGAACTCAGGGGTGAAGGAATGACTTCGCAGCGCGCGCGCGATCGCCTTGCGGCCAGTCTTCAGGAGGGCGGCATCCTCGACCCGCGGGTGATCGAGGTGATACGCAACGTGCCGCGCCATCACTTCATCGACCAGGCCATGCATTCGCGTGCCTATGAAAACACCGCGTTGCCGATCGGCCACGGCCAGACCATTTCCCAGCCCTGGGTGGTGGCGCGGATGACCGAGGCGCTGATCGAGTTCGGCGTCCCGAACAAGGTGCTGGAGATCGGCACCGGTTCCGGTTATCAGGCGGCCGTGCTTTCCGCGGTGGTGCCACAGGTGTTCACGGTGGAGCGGATCGAGGAGCTGCTGCGCCAGGCGCGTCGACGTTTTCGTCAACTCGGACTGGGCAACCTGCGCACCAAGCACGACGACGGAAAACTTGGCTGGCAGGAGGAGGCGCCGTTCGATGCGATCATTCTCACCGCGGCTGGCGACACCATTCCTACCCGGATTCTCGATCAGCTGAGCCCCATAGGTGTGCTGGTGGCACCGGTCGGCTCGCCCAGCAGGCAGGTGTTGATCCGCATGCGCGGCGACGGGCAGGGTGACTTCATCCAGGAAGAACTTGGCGCGGTCAGTTTTGTGCCGCTGTTGGGCGGGATCGGTTGATGCGCCTGTTCGGTCGGCTCTACGCCCACACCCTGGTCTGGGCACGCGCACCGCGCGCGCTGTATTACCTGTGCGGGCTCAGCTTCGTCGAGGCGTTCATCTTTCCGGTACCACCGGAAGTGATGCTGGCGCCGATGATGCTGGGCAAGCGGCACAGGGCATTCCAGTTTGCCAATTACAGCCTGCTGTTTTCCCTGCTGGGTGCGCTGGTGGGCTACGCGCTGGGTCACTGGGCATTCCATGCGTTGCGACCGCTGCTCGAGACACTGCATCTGCTGGCGCCGATCGAGCAGGGTGTGGCGTATCTCGGCAAGCAGATGATCGAACATCGCTGGGGCATGTTCGGGGTGCTGATCCTGGCTGCGCTGCAGCCGGTGGTGCCGATGAAGTTCGTGACCTGGGCCTGCGGCATCATCAGCGTGCCGGTATTCCCGTTTCTGGCCTGCATCGCGTTGGGTCGTGGCAAGCGGGTATGGCTTCTTGCCCTGCTGATTCGCCTGTTTGGCGAGCGCGCCGAACGGGTCCTGCACAAGTACATCGAGTGGATCGGCTGGGTCGCGCTGGCACTGCTTGGCCTGCTGCTGGTGTGGTGGATCTGGTCGCGTTGAGCGCTGACCAGGGAGCGACGCGGCCTCGCATGAAAAAGATCGCCCGCCTCAGTATGCTGTCGAGCATGGATCGATACCTTCATTACCTGTCGGCAATCGCCGTATGCACGGTGCTCGCCGCCTGCGGCAGCATGCGCAGCTCGGTGATGGTCGAACCCGCTGGCGGCATGAGTCGCGCACCGAATGCTCGAACCGATGGCCCCACGCATGTGGCGGACAGCGGTGGTGGCTATGAAGTGGTTCGCGGTGACACCTTGTATTCGATCGCGTTCCGCAACGGCGTGGATTTTCGCGATCTGGCACAGTGGAACGGCATCGCCGTGCCCTACACGATCTGGCCGGGGCAGCGCCTGCAACTATCGCCTTCTGCCCTGTCAGGCTCCCGCAATCATGGCTCCGTGCCCATCACGCGCCCGACCGACGCTCCGGTGTTCGAGCCCGTGGGGACGGTGGCTGCGCACAATGGCAACCGCAACGTTTCGGTGAGGTCGGATGCCGACGCTCCGGCAAAGCGGGCGGTGGCGGCTTCCCGTTCGACGATCGTTCCGGTTGCCGGACAGGCGTCACCGGCGTTTATCGCGGCAGCTTCGTCTCCTGCACCGGTGAGCTCAGCGCCGGCCCGCGCCGTCAGCGGCGTCAGTTGGCGCTGGCCAGCCGAGGGCGGTCTGCTCAAGCCCTTCCATGGTGGCGACGCGATTCCCGGCATCGAGATTGCCGGCAAGTCGGGCGATCCCGTGCGCTCGGCGGCCGATGGCGTGGTGGTCTACAGCGGCAAC
The DNA here is from genome assembly GCA_026193555.1 of Rhodanobacter sp. GTDB lineage: Bacteria > Pseudomonadota > Gammaproteobacteria > Xanthomonadales > Rhodanobacteraceae > Rhodanobacter. The sequence goes on along the minus strand of JAPHUU010000333.1, from coordinate 1,793 downwards.
GGCTTGGTCGGCTACGGCGAGCTGGTGATCATCAAGCACAATGATAGTTTCCTGTCCGCCTACGGTCACAACCGGAAGCGATTGGTCAAGGAAGGTCAGCGGGTGAGCGCCGGTCAGCAAATTGCCGAGATGGGCTCCACCGGCGCTACCCGCGACGAACTGGAGTTCCAGATACGCAAGGATGGCAATCCGGTCGATCCGCTCGCGTATCTGCCGTCGCGCTGATTCCGGCGACAGCTCTAAGGTGCTTGCGGTTGTAGTGCAGGAGCGTCCATGGCCAGCTGGGAGCTTCAGCGGCGCACGTGTGCTGCCGGCAGGATAAATGCCGCAACAACGCGCCGACCTTCGCCCGCAAGCAGGTTGTAGGTGCGCGCCGCGGCAGCGTTGTCCATCACCTCGATACCGACACCCTTGCGCAGGAAACCGGCAAGGAACGCCGCGGCGGGAAAGATCTGTCGTTGGCCCGTACCCAGGATCACCAGTTCCGGTTGCAGCGCCAGCACCGACTCGACGTGTCCGGCCTCCAGCGTCGCGGCGTCATTGACGGGCCAATCCTCAAGCGCGCGATCAGGCGCCAGCAGAAAGCTGCTGTCCAGCTCCCGGTCAGCCAGGGTGATGCGGTCAGCGTCGACGCGACGGACGAACAGGTAACCTTCGGGACGGTCGAGTGACAGATCCATCGTGGTTGCCTAGCGCGGCAAGGCGATCTTGGGCTCGTCGACATTGCGCCGGAACAGCACCACGACATGCCCGATCTGGTGGATTTTCTCAGCCCTGGTGCCGCCGATCAGCACTTCGATCTGCGTCTGCCGTTCAGCCTTGTCGCCGCCGGACAGCTTCACCTTGACCAGCTCGTGAATGTCCAGCGCCTGGTTCAGCTCCTTCACCACGGCCTCGGTGGCACCCTTGTTGCCCAGCAGGACAACCGGGCTCAGATCATGGGCGAGGCTGCGCAGGTAGCGGTTCTGCGAGGAGGAAAGGGCCATGCGCTGGTGCTCGATTCGCGGTAAATGAACGGCAAAGAGTATCATGCGGCCTCCCGTTCCCCTATCTGTGACCCTTACGACATGGCCCGCAGCAAGAGCAGCGCAGTCTGGCTGCGCGAACATTTCAAAGACGAGTATGTCAAGAAAGCCCAGGCCGAGGGCTTGCGCTCGCGTGCGGTGTACAAGCTCGAGGAACTGATCGAGCGTGACCGCTTGCTGAAGCCGGGCATCAGCGTCGTCGACCTCGGGGCCGCGCCGGGCAGTTGGTCGCAACTCGTGCGCAACCGGCTGGGCGACACTGGCAAGGTGTTTGCGCTGGATATCCTGCCGATGCAGAGCATCGCCGGGGTCGATTTCTTGCAGGGCGATTTCCGCGAGGAATCGGTATTGCGCGAGCTGGAGGCTCGGCTCGAGGGGCAAAAGATCGACCTTGTGCTGTGCGATCTGGCCCCCAATATGAGTGGAGTGGCGCTGGCTGATCAGATCCGGGCGATGGATCTGGCTGAGTTGGCGCTGGATTTCAGTCGACAATGGTTGAAGCCGGGTGGTTCATTCCTGATCAAACTGTTTCAGGGAGTGGGCTTTGACGATTACCTACGCAGCTTGCGCGCAGAGTTCAGCCGCGTAACGATGCGTAAACCTAAGGCCTCGCGCGCACGTTCGCGTGAGGTTTACGCGCTGGCGGTCGGGCGCAAGCCTTCCGCTTTCGGTCCGGCGATGGCGCGCGAGCGCAAACGTCCGCCGACAACCCTCATTCTTTTTGTCTCGGATATTTCGGCCGCGGTCCGCCGGTGCGGTCGCGGCGCT
>JAPHUU010000140.1 GCA_026193555.1 Rhodanobacter sp. | reverse complement strand
TTCAGCATCAACAGGGTAACCGCGAACATGATCACGAACAGCAGGAACGCCACCGCCGAGGCGGAGCCCAGGTTCCACCACTTGAAGCCCTCGTCGTACATCAGGTACAGCACGCTGGTGGTGCTCTGCAGCGGGCCGCCCTCGGTCATCACATAGGGTTCGGCGAACAGCTGGAAGTAGCCCGACACGGTGAGGATGCTCACCATCAGCAGGGTCGGCCCCAGCATCGGCAGGGTGATGTGCCGGAATTGCCGCCAGGCCGAGGCGCCGTCGATGCGCGCGGCCTCGTACAGATCGAGCGGGATCGCCTGCAGGCCGGCGAGGAAGATGATCATGTTGTAGCCGAAGTTCTTCCAGACCGCGAACGCGATGATTGTCGGCATCGCCCAGTGCGGATCGCCGAGCCAGTCGATCGGATGAATGCCGAGCGAGCCAAGTACGGCGTTGGCCATGCCGTACTTGGTGTTGAACAGGTAGCGCCAGATCACCGCGACCGCGACCACCGTGGTCACCACCGGCGCGAACAGCGCGGTGCGGAAGAACGGCTTGATCCGTGCCAGCGGCGAATTCAGCAGCAGCGCGGTACCCAGCGAAGTGGCCATCGACAGCGGCACGCCCACCGCCACGAAATACAGCGTATTGCCAAGCGCCGACCAGAACAGCGGGCGCTCCAGCAGCGACCAGTAATTGGCCAGCGCCACGAAGCGCAGGTTGTGGATGTCGGCCAGTGCATAGAGGTCGTAGTCGGTGAGGCTGAGCGCCAGTGCCGCCAGCACCGGCAGCAGGAAGAAAAGGCCCAGCACGATCAGCGCCGGCGCCAGGAACAGCCATGCTGCGCGCTGGCCCTTCATGGCGTGGCGCCGCGCGGGTGGTCGAGAATCCAGCGGCGCTTCTCGAGGATGCGGTCGGTACGCCGGTCCATCTCGGCCGTGGCCTGGTCGATCGTCAGCTCGCCGGCAATCGTGCGTGCGGCGACCAGCTGCATCTCGTTGGCGATCCGCTCCCACTCGGGTACCGCCGGCGCCGGCCGCACATCCTCCAGCTGCTGGCGGAACGCGCGTGCCTTGGGGTCATCGCGCAGTGCGCCACCTTGCCACGAGCTGCGCCGAGGCGGCATGTCGCCGAGCAGTTCGTAAAAGCGTTACTGCACTTTTGGCTGCGACAGGTATTCGATCAGTGTCCATGCGGCTCGCTGGTGCCGCGAGTGGCGAAAGATCACCAGACTGGATCCGCCGGCCACCGAGGCGCCCGGGCCATCGGGGCCTGGAAGACGCGCGGTGGACCAGTCGTCCTGTTGCGCCGCCGGCAGCCGCGAACGGAATTCGCCGATGTTCCAGGGGCCGGAAAGATAGAACGCATAGACGCCGCGACCGAATTCCGACCATGGATTGCCCGCTTCGACATTGGTGATCGCCGGCGCCTGGTGCAGTCGGAACGTATCGACGTAGAACGTCAGCGCCCGCTTGAAGCCCACACTCTCGAAGTTGCCGTAGCGCCCGCCGTCGCGCAGCAGCGGTTCGCCCTGCTGCAGCGCCAGCGACATCAGTTGCTCGTATTCATTGGTGGGCAGCAGGATGCCGTAGCTGTGGCGGGCCGGATCGCTGAGCGCGGCCAGCATGTGGCGCCATTGCGCCCAGTCGCGAGGCGGCGCATCGAAGCCGGCCTGCTTCAGCAGATCGCTGCGATAGAACAGCAGCCGCGTGTCGACATACCACGGCACGCCGTACAGCGCACCGTCGATCACGTTGGTGGACCAGATGCTGGGGAAGTAGTCGTCGGGCCGGATCACCGTGGAGTGAGCGACGCGCGCCTGCAACGGCGCCAGTGCATGCAGCGCAACCATCTCGGGCAGCCAGGTATTGCCGAGCTGGCTCATGTCGGGGGTCGAGTCGCCGGCGAACGCGGTCAGCAACTTCTGGTGGGCAGCCGTCATCGGCAGCTGCTGCACGCGTACGTGGATGTCCGGATGCAGGCGCTCGAACTCCGGCAGCAACCGGGTCACCGCCTCGCCCTCGCGACCGATGGTCCAGAACGTCAGTTCGTTCGTGTCCGCCGACTGCCAGGCGCAGCCGGAGAGGATCAGGGTGCCGACGACGACGACCAGCCGCCGCAGCGCGACGACAACGCCGGGCCGGGGCGCCAGCCACGTCATCGTTGCGGCGCGCCTTTGTCCAGCCAGCCACCGCTGAAGCCGGCGCGTTGCAGGCCACGGCGGACGTAGGGATTCCTGCGCATCACCTTCCACACGAAATTGCTGCGCCAGTTCTCGATCATCAGCACGATCGGTCCCTGGTCGATGCCCAGTTGCACGGTGTCGACCCAGCCCAGGCCGGGCACCAGCTTGCCGGTGCGCAACGTCACGTCGGCGTGGAAACTCGGGTTGAATGCGTCGGCGAAGCCGTACTGGTCATAGATGGCCGCGCCGTAACGACGCTTCATTTCCGTCAGTGCCGGGATCGCGATCTCCGGCGCAAAGGCGATCGAGCCAGCTGCCGCGGTCGGGGCGATGGTGCCGTCATCGGACACGTAGTCCAGTCCGGCACCGCGGGCGGTGTAGCCGTGGAACTCGCGCATGCCATCGGCGGTCCGCAACCTGAAACGGCCGGGGCCGTTGCTGGCGGTCAAACCCCATACATTGGCGCCATAGCCCGTCCAGTGGCCGGGATTGGCGATCGCATAGTTGCGCTGGCTGAAGGTAGCGCGCCGGCTGTTCTCGAAATAGTCGAGGTCGTGCTGACGACTCCACGCGTCGCGGATGCCGCGGAAGTCGACCCAGCTCTCGCTGTACTGGTGACCGAACAGCGGTGCGAAGTTGAGGAAGGTCTGGCCGTGGAACGTGCCCCAGGTTTTCGGATAGGTCGCGCACCACGCCTTCCACGCATCGGCACTGACGGGATGGGTCGGCGAGCCGAGCGCCAGGATATAGACCAGCATGCCCTCGTTGTAGCCCTTCCAGTTGGCCGGGATGAAGTGGCCGCCGGGCGTCCAGCCCATGCTGATCAGCGGTGCGCGCGGCTGCATCCAGGGCCAGTCCACGGCACGGTAGATCGCATCGGCGAGCCGGCGGATCTGGCGTTCCCGCGGCGTGTTGCGGTCGTAATAGGACTCGGCGAACAGCACGCCGCCAAGCAGCAGCGTGGTATCGACGCTGGACAGCTCGACGTAGCGCATGGCCCGATGGCCGGTGTGCATGTCGAGGAAGTGATAGTAGAAGCCGTGGTAACCGCTGGCATCGTCCTCGCTGTCATTCTGCGGCGCGTCGTGGAAGAAGCGCAGCGTGGCCAGCGTGCGCTTGATTGCCTGCGCGCGAGTGATGTAGCCGCGTTTTACACCGATCCCATAGGCGGTGAGTCCGAAGCCGACCGCCGCGATGCTGGAAAATGAATGGCCGGGGTAAGAATCCGGCACCAGACCGGTCCTCGGATCGGCGCTGTGCCAGAACCATTCGAACGTGCGCCGCTCCAGGTCGTCCACCACGACCTGTTGCTGCCGTGGGAGCGCGGCATAGCCGAGCTCGGGCCCCCTGGCCGCGGCCGGCGAGATCCAGCCGGCGCCCAGAACGAGCAGGACAACGAACACGCTTGCAGGCAACTTGCGGAAGAATCTCTTGACCATGCGTGAAGTACTCTTGTGCGACTTGGCAGACCGGATCCAGAGTGCACTCTCTGCCGCATCCACACCAGTCATCATGACCGTCACGGGCGCGGCGCTCCGGCCCGCAGGGTGCACCTGTCCGCCACTGAATGAAGTCTCGCGAGGTGATGCCTTGCCGCGGCGCTTCCGACGGATGTCAGTGGCAACGATTCGACGGGTATCAGGCGACGGGCACGCAGTGGCGCCCTTTCGACAACCCGCGCCCCGGGGTGGCGCACTCGAAAGAGGGGTACATCATCCGGGCGGCTGGTTGCATCCAGGCCAGTTGCAACGACGCCAGCGCCGGCCATGGCGCTGGCGTCGTTGCAGGCAGTAGTCAGGACATCGAAATCACGCCTCGCTGTTCGCCGAAGCCAACAACACATCGGCTGCCGACCGGGCAGCCGATGTCGTCGATCACCAGGTCAAACCGGCGGTCAGCTTGAACATCCGCGTCGGATACGCAATTCCGTCGCCATTGCGATTGCCGAAGTTGGTGTTCACGTCGGGCGCCGGACCACCGCGCCACGTATCGTAGTTCGTATAGTTGCGCCAGTTGAACACGTTCAGCATGTCGCCGCGGATGCGGAACTTGACGTCGCCACCCACACTCCACTCTTTCTGCAGTGCGAGATCGAACTGCTTGTAGCCAATCGTCTTGTTCGGCGTGAACGGATTGAAGAAGCAGTGGTTCCAGTCCACGGCGTTATGGCAGTCGATCGAGAACTGCGGCGTCGGGCTGGCGAGGGTCAACTTGCTGCTGACCGTAATGCCCCAGATCGCGTCATAGATGCCGGTCGCTACGAGCCGGTGCCGCGCCAGGCCCAGGGTCCGGGTGAAGGTCCTGCTGCCCAGGTTCGGATAGTCAAACGAGTAGTGCTCGTCCGAGCTGTAGGCATTGTTGTTGTTTTCCAGCGCATCGCTGTAGGTGTAGGCAAGTGTCACGCCCCAGCCGGACTCGTGCGTGTACGGCTTGTCCAGCGACACCAGGACGCTGTTGAGCTTGGTCTGGGTGCCATTGCTGGCCAGGATCAGAGTGCCGTAACCCGGAATGCTGTCACCCCACGGTTGACCGCCCCAGGTAGTTCCAGCCGGACGGAAAGTGCCATCGGGATGGCGATTGCCGAGGGTAAACACAATGCCGTCATGACTGACGATGCGTGCCAGCGTGACCGAGCTGTTCCAGTCGTTGCCCAGCAGCGGGAAGATGTTGCGCATGCCGACGCTGAACTGATCCGAGTACGGCGTCTTGAGGTTGTTGTTCATCAGGTTGACCTCGGAACCCAGGTTGGGGTTCGCGGCAACCAGCGCGGCCAGCGTTGCCTGATTGGACAGGGATGGATCCCACGCCAGGCAGTTGCCGCTGCCCACGGTGCATGGATGCCCCGGACTGTTGATCTGGTAGGTATAGCTGGGGAACGTGCTCTTGGACTGCTCGAGCGCGAGGTAATCGAACAGGTTGCGGTCGTAGGAACGCCCCACGCCGCCGAAGAAAACGTGCTTCTGATCGGCGTTGATGTCGTAGGAGAAGCCGAGCCGCGGCTGAAACGCGCCCTTGAAGCTGCTGCGGTTGTTGCCGTTGCTGATGTAGTTCTCGATGTTGTAGTCGACCCCTGGCTGGTGGATGTTCGACCAGTTGCGCAGGGCGGTGACGAGACCTGCTGGCGTGACATAGTTGTTATAGGCCGGGGTTTGTTCGTAGTCCCAACGCACGCCGAGGTTGAACAGCAGGTGCTGGTTTACTTCCCAGTCGTCCTGCACGTAGATGCCGAACTGCTTGTTGTGGGAGATGATGTTTCGACTGCCGCCGCCCACCACCGAACCGAACTGGACCTGGTAGGGAATGGCCAGGCTGTTGGTGATGTCATACGAAAGCTGGGGGTTGTACGGTTGCTGCTCGAAGGCATTGATATCGATCGCCTTGAGCTTCACGCCGGTCTTGATCGTGTGGTTGCCGTTCCAGTCGAACTGATTGAAAGTGACGTCGTCCTGGATACTGGTGCCCTTCTGCCCCTTGCTCTGGAAGTCCCGCCCACCTCCGGCATTGATGATGACCTCCCACGGATTGAACGTGGTCAGCTGGTAGCCGGGACCCATCGTTTTCGGGCTTGTTCCGAAGGTTGAGTCTTCGTACGTCAGGTGGGCATCGTTGAGCCAGCGGTCGGCGCTGTACTGGTAGCGCAAGTCGATGCGGGTGTCGTTGCCGTGTTTCACCGTCCCATAGGCGGCCGTGTTGGTTCCGCCGATGCCGGTCAGTTCATCTTCCTTGCGGTACTTGGTGGTGAGTTCGAACAGGTGCCGGTCTCCCGGTTCCCAGTCGAGTTTGCCGAAATACAGATTCTCGGTGAACGGCGCGCCGGTAGTGGCGTTTGCCAGCGATGCGAGGTTGGCCGGAAGCTGGGCAATCGTGTAGTTCTGCCCGGGCTGGACTTCACGCGGGGAATTGAATTCCTTTCTCTCATAGGTCGCGAAGAAGTGCATCTGGTCCTTGATGATCGGCCCGCCGAAGGAAGCACCGAACTCCTTGTCGCTGGAGACGGTCTTGATCCCGGCCTTTTCCTCGGCGACGGTGGGAGAGCGCCAGTTCTGGTTGGTGTAGTCACCGAACACCTGACCCTTGAACTCGTTGGTACCCGAACGCGTCACTGCGACGATGGCAGCGCTGCTGAGCTGGTCGAATTCGGCCTTGTAGTTGGATGTGATGACCTTGTACTCGGCGATGCCGAGCTGCGGGAACGGATTGCCGCGGCTTGAATCCTGGCCGGCGACGCCGCCCTTGAGCACGTAGTTCTTTTGCCCGACGCCATCGACATAGACGTTGATGCCGTTGGAGTTCTGCGCACCGCCAGTCAACTTGGTGGAGCCGTCGTTGGGGTCGGTGGAAAACACCATGCCCGGCACGGTGTCGGCAAATGCGAGGAAGTTGCGCGATCCCTGCGGCAGTGCCTCGATCTCCTTCTGGGAGACGTAGGTGGCGATCTCCGAAGTCTTGGTCTCCGGAAGCACCATGGCACTCACGTTTACTGCTTCGAGCGTGGACGCCTGGATTGCGCCAACCGCCAGATTGAGTGTCGCCGTCTGGCCGACAAG
>JAPHUU010000418.1 GCA_026193555.1 Rhodanobacter sp. | reverse complement strand
GACAGGATCAGCGCCTCCAGCACGCGCCGGTTGAGCTTGGTCGGGTCGACCCGGCGGCAGAAGTCGGCCAGGTCGGTGTAGGAGCCATGGCCGCGTTCGGCGACGATCGCCTCGCACGCACCCTGGCCGACACCCTTGATCGCGCCCAGTCCGTACTGGATCGTTTTCGGCTCCACCGCGACGAACATGTAGTTGGACGCATTGACGTCCGGCGGCTGCACCACGATGCCCAGCGCGCGCGACTCGTTGAGGAAGGTCACTACCTTGTCGGTGTTGTCCATGTCCGCCGAGATCGTCGCGGCCATGAACTCGGCGGGGTAGTGCGCCTTCAGCCAGGCGGTCTGGTAGCTCACCAGCGCATAGGCGGCGGCATGCGATTTGTTGAAGCCGTAGCCGGCGAATTTCTCCATCAGGTCGAAGATGGTGTCGGCCTTGTCGCCGCCGAGGCCGTCCTTCGCCGCGCCTTCGCGGAACTTGGCGCGCTCCTCGGCCATCTTCCTGGCGTCTTTCTTGCCCATCGCGCGGCGCAGCAGGTCGGCGCCACCGAGCGAGTAGCCGCCCACGATCTGCGCCATCTGCATCACCTGCTCCTGGTAGACCATGATGCCGTAGGTCTCCTGCAGGATCGGCTCGACGCGCGGGTCGGGGTATTCCACTTCCTCGCGACCGTGCTTGCGTGCGATGAAGCTGGGGATCAGATCCATCGGGCCGGGACGGTACAGCGCCACCAGCGCGATGATGTCCTCGAAGCGGTCGGGTTTGGCATCTTTCAGCATGCGCTGCATGCCGGAGGACTCGAGCTGGAACACGGCGACCGTCTGCGCTTTCTTCAGCAGCTCATAGGGCCGCGGGTCGTCCAGCGGCAGCTGCGAGATGTCCAGCGAAGGCTCGCCGGATATCGCCCGTCGTGCATTGATCGCCTTCACTGCCCAGTCGATGATGGTCAGTGTGCGCAGACCGAGGAAGTCGAACTTGACCAGGCCGACCGCCTCGACGTCGTCCTTGTCGTACTGGGTCACTACGCTGCCGCCGCCGGGTTCGCAGTACAGCGGGGCGAAGTCGGTCAACGGGGTCGGTGCGATCACCACACCACCGGCGTGCTTGCCGGCGTTGCGGGTGAGGTTTTCCAGTTTCAGCGCCAGGTCGATCAGCGCGTGGGCATCCTCGTCCTGCTCGTAGGCTTCGCAGAAGTCCTTGACGACCCGATCGGTTTCCTTCTTCGATTTTTCCGAGCGACCGAGCGCGTCGGACAGGGTCAGGTCGAGCGGTCGCGGCGGGATCAGCTTGGCCAGCTTGTCGACCTGGCTGTAGCCCATGCTGAGCACGCGGCCGGAGTCGCGCAGCACGGCTTTGGCCGCCATCGAGCCGTAGGTGATGATCTGGCTGACCCGGTCGCGGCCGTACTTGCGCGACACGTAGTCGATCACCTCGTCACGGCGATCCATGCAGAAGTCGATGTCGAAATCGGGCATCGACACGCGTTCGGGATTCAGGAAGCGCTCGAACAGGAGGTTGAACTGCAGCGGATCCAGATCGGTGATCTTCAGCGCCCAGGCGACCAGCGAGCCGGCGCCGGAACCGCGGCCGGGGCCGACCGGGATGCCGTTCTGCTTGCCCCAGTTGATGAAGTCGGCCACGATCAGGAAGTAGCCGGGGAAGCCCATCTCGATGATCACGTCGAGCTCGCGTTCCAGCCGTGCCTGGTAGTCGGCCAGCGTCTGTCCTTCGGCCAGCGGTGCGGCGTCGAGGCGCTCTTTCAGCCCTTCTCGCGTCAGCTCGCGGATATGGCTGTTGAGGTCGTGGCCTGCGGGTACCGGAAAGTCGGGCAGGTAGTACTTGCCGAAGGTGAGCTCCAGCGTGCAGCGGGTCGCCAGTTCGACGGTGTTTTCCAGCGCCTCGGGCAGATCCGCGAACAGCGCGGCCATCTCATCGGGCGTCTTCAGGTATTGCTGGTCGCTGTAGTCGCGCGGGCGCTTGGGATCGGCCAGCACGCGGCCCTGGTTGATGCACACCCGCGCCTCGTGCGCTTCAAAGTCATCCCGGACCAGAAAGCGCACATCGTTGCTGGCCAGCACCGGCAGGCCGAGCTCGGCGGCCAGGGTCAGCGCGAGGTTGTTCCATTGCTCCTCGCCATCGCGACCGCAGCGCGTCAGCTCCAGATACAGCCGATCCGGGAACAGATTCACGAGCGGACGCAACCTGGCCAAGGCCGCATCACTGCCCTGATTCAAGGCGACCCGGCCCACTTCGCTTTCGCGCCCGATGAGGGCGATCAGCCCGCTGCTGGCGCCGGCAGCGAGCCAGTCGGCGTCGACCAGGGCGCGGCCGCTGTGCTGGCCATCGCGCCAGGCGCGGGAGACCAGGCGTGACAGGTTGAGATAGCCATCGCGGTTCTGGCACAGCAGGGTCAGCCGCCAGGGGCGCGGGTCGTCCGGCGCGGCAACCCACAGGTCGCAACCGCCGATCGGCTTGATGCCGGCCGCGCTGCAGGCCTTGTAGAACTTCACCAGGGCGAACATGTTGCATTCGTCAGTCAGTGCGACCGCCGGCATGCCGGCGCGCACGCAGGCGTCGACCAGCGCCTTGATGCGGATGGTCGAGTCGACCAGCGAATATTCGCTGTGCAGATGCAGGTGGGTGTAGCGGACGGTCATGCGGACTTGTGTGGTGAGTCCGTGCAGGCTAACCGGCACCCGGCGCAGCGGCAAGATTGACTTCCGCAGGCGTTGCGCGAACCCTTGCGTGGCAACAGCATCTCAAGGGATTGCTGCGCTCGCTGGCGAGCGTGCCGGCAGCACGATCGGATCAGATCTCACTGCCGGCCGGGAGCGCCCTCAGTGGACGCGGAAGTACGCATTGTCTTCGTGCAGTGCGACATAGTGATCAAGCGCAGGCACCTTGAGCGGTTGAAGATCGAAGTCAAGGTGCGGCGTCGGGCTTGCGCTGACGGGCGGGGTTGTTTCGGAGGCGGTATGGTCGATCGTGTCCGGGGGTGCGGTTGCGAATGAAGGTATCGCCGGGTTGGCACGGTAAAGGCTGAAGAAAGTCATGGCTGCTCCTGGATCGAGTGGGTGCGCTGATGGCATCTGTCCCGTCGTGAGGTGCGCCGGGACGAGCCGTGGCGCCGCGCATCCGTGCGGGACGAGTCCTGCCCTTTTTGATGCCTTTGCGGCGCGGAAAGTTTCCGGGACTTAAGGCCTATGTCGCGGGCGAGCGTGTCGCAAAGCGACCTGAGATCGGCCGGACTGGTTCAGAACAGCGCGCCTTGCTCCAGCATCAATCGTACCGGGGCAAAGCTGCGACGGTGCTGCGCGCAGGGCCCGAGCTGTTGCAGAGCGGCCAGGTGTGCCGGCGTCGGATAGCCCTTGTGCACCGCGAAGCCATAGCCGGGATGGCATGCGTCCATCGCCAGCATCAGCCGGTCGCGGGTGACCTTGGCCAGGATCGAGGCGGCACTGATCGACGGGACCAGGGCATCACCGCCAACGATGGCGCGACCGGGGCAGGGCAGGTCCTTCGGCAGCTTGTTGCCGTCCACCCATGCCTCATGAGCGGCAGGCATCAGGCCAGCCACGGCGCGACTCATGCCGGTCATGGTGGCCTGGAAAATATTCAGCCGGTCGATCTCGTCCGGCTCGACCAGCACCACGCAATAGGCCAGCGCATGTTCGATGATCTGCGGATACAGCGCCTCGCGCTTCGCCGCACTGAGTTTCTTGGAATCGTTCAGGCCGGCGATCAGGTGGCTCGGGTCGAGTACAACCGCCGCCACCGCCAGTGGCCCGGCCAGCGGGCCGCGACCGGCCTCGTCCACGCCGGCGATGAGGACGCCTTTTTCGTTCGCCCGTTTCTCCTCACGGGGAGCCGGTCGGGGTGAGGGGTGGGTACTCGCTACAAGCTTACCCACGGGCATGGCTTTCATCGATCAACTCGGCAATCGCCGCTGCCGCCCGATCCCCCGCCAGGCCCACCAGGTCGCCGCGCAACGACAGGTGCAGCTGCTCGAACGTGCTGACGATGCGACTGCGCCGTTCGCTGTCGCGAAACAGCGCGAGGGTGGCGCTGGCCAGATTTTCGGCGGTGCAGTCCTCCTGCATCAGTTCGGGCACCGGCAGCGCATCGCCGAGGCCGCTGGCACGGGCCAGTATGTTGGGCAGCGAATAGATGTCGGTTTTCAGCATCTTCATCGCGCGGGCAATCCGATAGCTCAATGGCGCCACGCGATAGCCGACGACCATCGGGCGCTTGGCCAGCATCGCTTCGAGCGTGGCGGTTCCGGAAGCCAGCAGCACCACGTCGGCGGCCAGCATGACCTCGTGCGCCTGACCGTCCAGCAGCAGCGGTGAGGCCTCATCGCGCGCCCCACCCGCCAGCAGCGCCTGGAGGCGTGCGTATACCTGCGGGTTGGCTGCGGGGATCACAATGCGCAACCCGGGCAAGGCGGCCGCCAGCTGGCGGGCGGCATCGATGAAAATCTTTCCCATGCGTGCCAGTTCGGAAGGTCGGCTGCCCGGCAGCAGAGCCAGCACCGGTACCTGCTGCGGCAGCTGCAGGGCATCGCGTGCACCCGAGCGATCCGACACCAGGGCAAAACGATCAGCCAGCGGATGCCCGACGAAACGGGCGTCGATGCCATGTCTGGCATAGATTTCCGGCTCCATCGGAAACAGGCAGAGCACGCGATCGGCGCTGCGGCCGATCTTTTCAGCACGTTTTTCGCGCCACGCCCAGACCGAGGGGCTGACGTAATGCACGGTGCGCACGCCAGCGCGTTTCAGGCGTTGCTCGACCCCAAGATTGAAATCCGGCGCGTCGATGCCGATGACGACATCCGGGCGCGCAGCGAGCAATCGCTTCAGCAGGCGCCTGCGCAGTCGCAGCAGCCGCGGCAGGTGCATGATCACCTCGCTGAAGCCGAACAGGGAAAGCTCGCGGATGTCATGCCAGGAGTCAAAGCCCTGCACCTGCATGCGGGCGCCACCGATGCCGACGAAACGTGCCTGGGGATAACGCTGGCGCAACGCGATGATCAGATCGGCGCCGAGCTGGTCGCCGGAGTCTTCACCGGCGAGGATGGCGATGAGCGGGGCACGGGTGGAGACGTCCATGTTTTGCATTTCGTCCCCTTCGCAAAGCAGACGCCGGAGCGCGTGCTGGATTTTCCGACAAGCGCCTGGCGCCTGTCGGGCCGCAGCTCAGCGGGCCAGTGCCCGTTCGCTGTGATTCAGAAATTCGAGCATGGCACGGACATCCTCGCTGTCACGGGCCTGCTCTGCCAGCTTTTCGCGGGCCTCGGGCAGTGACAGCCCAGCCATGTAGAGGGTGCGATAGGCGCGCTTGATGGCCGCGATGCGTGTCGCGTCGAAGCCACGTCGTTTCAGGCCTTCGCTGTTGATTCCACGGGGTCGACCGTGCTGCTCGTTGGCCATCATCACGAACGGCGGCACATCCGAACCGACCAGGCAGCCCATGCCGATGAACGCGTGCGCGCCGACCTTGCAGAACTGGTGCACGCCCGAATAGCCGGACAGGATCGTCCAGTCGCCGATTTCGACGTGACCGGCCAGTGCCGAGTAGTTGGAGAACACCACATGGTTGCCAATCTGGCAGTCGTGCGCCACGTGCACATAGGCGAGCAGCCAGTTGTCGTCGCCGATGCGGGTAACGCCGCCGCCGTCACCGGTACCACGGTTGATGGTGGCAAATTCGCGGATCAGGTTACGGTCGCCGATCACCAGTTCGGTATGCTCGCCGGCAAACTTCTTGTCCTGCGGCGCGCCACCAAGGGAGACGAACTGGGTGATCTGGTTGTCGCGTCCGATCCGGGTCGGCCCCTCGATGACGACGTGCGGACCGACCGTTGTGCCCTCGCCGATTTCCACCTCTGCACCGATGACACTGTAGGCGCCGATGCTGACATTGGCGCCAATGACGGCCGAGGGATCGATCAGCGCGGTGGCATGGATCATTTGTCCGACCTCGCGGCACACATCAGCTCGCAGCTCGCTACCTCCTTGCCGTCGACCAGGGCGCGCGCGATGAACAGTCCCATGCCGCGCATCAGGCGCTTGAGCCGCACTTCCATCCGCAACTGGTCGCCGGGGACGACGACCGCGGAGAAGCGCGCATTATCGACCTTCACAAGATAGAACAGTGAGGCGTTGTGGTCGCCCTTCATGCGGTTGCTGAGCTGGGTCAGCAGCCCGGCGGTCTGCGCCATCGCCTCGATGATCAGCACGCCCGGCATCACCGGATGGCCGGGAAAGTGACCCTGGAAGAACGGCTCGTTGAAGGTGACGTTCTTCAGCGCCACCGCACTGACGTTCGGCTCCATTTCGATGACCCGGTCCACCAGCAGGAACGGGTAGCGATGCGGGAGCAATTGCTGGATCCGCTCCACGTCCACGGGAAGCGTGATCGGGGTGACTTG
>JAPHUU010000029.1 GCA_026193555.1 Rhodanobacter sp. | reverse complement strand
CGGCATGAGGATCTTGCCGGCTGCGACCTGGTGATCGAGGCGGTGTTCGAGGATCGTGCGATCAAGGCGGCCAGCACGCAGCAGGCCGAGGCGGTGATCGACGCCGATGCGGTGTTCGCCTCCAATACTTCCACGCTGCCAATCACCGGTCTGGCCAGGGCCAGCGTCCGGCCGGCCAACTTCATCGGCCTGCATTTCTTCTCGCCGGTGGACAAGATGCCGCTGGTCGAGATCATCGTCGGCGCGCAGACCTCCGACGAAACCCTGGCCCGCGGCTTCGATTACGTGCTGCAGATCGGCAAGACCCCGATCGTGGTCAACGACAGTCGCGGCTTCTACACCTCGCGGGTGTTCGCCACCTACCTGATGGAAGCGCTGGCGATGCTGGGCGAGGGCGTGCACCCGCACTCGATCGAGATGGCCGGGGTCAAGGCCGGCATGCCGATGCCGCCGCTGGCGCTGCAGGATGAGGTCTCGCTGAGCCTGGCGCTGCACGTGCTTGAACAGACCCGCAAGGATCTGGCTGCCGAGGGCCAGTCGATTCCGGCGCATCCGGGCGAGGCGGTGCTGCTCGCCGTGGGCCGTGAGCACGGCCGGCTCGGCAAGAAGATCGGCAAGGGATTCTACGACTACGACGGCAAGGACAAGCGCCTGTGGCCGGAGCTGACCCGACTGTATCCGATCGCCGCGGTGCAGCCGGCGCAGCAGGAGCTGATCGATCGGCTGATGTTCGTGCAGGCCAATGAAGCCGCGCGCTGTTACGAGGAGAACGTGGTGCGCACGGTGGCCGACGGCAACATCGGTTCGATCTTCGGCTGGGGCTTCGCGCCGTTCCACGGTGGTGCGCTGCAGTTCATCAACGCGATGGGCGCGGCGCGCTTCATCGAGCGTTCAAGGGAGCTGGCCGGGCGCCATGGTGCGCGTTTCGGCCCGGCTGCGGTGGTGTTGAAACAGGCCGCTGGCGGCGGGCGTTTCGAGGACACGCCGTGACCGCGGCGGCGGCCGAGCCGAACGCCCTCGCCGGGCTGTTGAACGGCCTGCGCGTGGTCGATCTCACGCGCAACCTGCCGGGGCCGTTCTGCACCCGCCTGCTTGCCGATCTGGGCGCCGAGGTGATCAAGGTCGAGCCGCCGGAAGGCGATCCCTCGCGGGCGCTGGGCCCGCTGTTCGACGCGCTGAACCACGGCAAGGAAAGTCGTCGCATCGACTTCCGCGATCCCATTGGGCTGAATCTTCTGCGCAGCTGGCTGGCCGATGCCGACGTGATGCTCGACAGCTTTCGCCCCGGCACGCTGCAGGCGCTGAAGCTGCATCACGGTCACCTCGGCCGGATCAATCCGCGGCTGGTGATGGTGTCGATCACCGGCTACGGCCAGCACGGACCATGGGCTCAGCGCGCCGGGCACGATCTGAACTTCATGGCGATGTCCGGCGCGCTGGACCAGTCGCGGACACCGTCCGGTGCGCTGGCGATGTCCAATGTGCAGTGGGGCGACCTGGTCGGCGGCAGCGCGATGGCCGGCCTCGCCGCGCTGGCCGCCGTCTTCGAAGCGCAGCGATCCGGCCATGGTCGGCACGTCGACGTCAGCATGACCCACGGCCTGCATGCGCACCTGATACTGCCAACGGCGACCGCGGCCCTGCTCACACCGCTGCTCGGTCATCCTCCGGGTGCGGGAGAGGATCTGCTCAACGGCGGCCTGCCTTGCTACAACCTGTATGCCACCGCCGACGCTCGTCAACTGGCCGTCGCTGCGCTCGAGTTCAAATTCTGGAAGGCCGCCTGTGCCGTGTTCGAGCGCCCCGCGTGGGTCGAGCGGCATTGGCAGCGCGGGCAACTGCCGGGTTCACCGGACTGTGTGCAGTTGCGTGCCGAGATCGCTGCGCTGGTGGCCACCCAGCCGCTGGCCTGGTGGATGGAGCGCTTCGAGCCGGTCGATGCCTGCGTCACACCGGTGCTGACTTTGCAGGAAGCACTGCGCCACCCGCTGTTCACCGACCACACCCGTCCGCAGCCATGGGCGGCGGTCGCGCCAACTGCCATCCAACCGGAGCACGTATCGCCATGAGTGCACTCGACCTGCTCAACAGGTTGCCCGCCGCCATCAATGCCCAGGCCGTGGCCGGCCTCGACTGCACCTTGCAGTTCAACACCTCGCAGCCGGCCTACGTGGTGATCTGCGACGGCGCCTGCCTCGTCACGCCCGGCGTCGCCCAGGTCGCACACCTGACCCTGACCCTGTCCGACGAGGATCTGGCCGGCTTGCTGGCCGGCAGGCTCGACGGCATGATGGCGGTGATGACGGGCAAGCTGAAACTGCAGGGTGACTTGGGGCTGGCGCAGCAACTGGGTCGTTTTTTCGATGCGAGTCGACTGGCCTGATACGGTTCTGCCGGCGGTCGGCAATTTCCCCGAAACATTTGCCGCACGGACTGGATCGCAATGGTTGACCCACAGGCTCCGACGTTGTTGCACCGGTTTCTCGCGTGGGAGCGGGAGCAGCCGCAGGCGATCTACCTGACCCAGCCGCAGCCCGACGGGCGGGTGATCGATTACAGCTGGGCCACGGTCGGCGAGCAGGCGCGGCGGATGGCGGCGCATCTGCAGTCGCTGCAGCTGCCGCCGCGCAGCCAGATCGGCCTGCTGGGAAAGAACAGCGCGCACTGGATCATCGCCGACCTGGCGATCATGATGGCCGGCCATGTCAGCGTGCCGCTGTATCCGACACTCGGCGCCGAGTCGGCGCGCTACATCCTCGATCATTGCGATGCCAGGCTGCTGTTCGTGGGCAAGCTGGACGGGGTCAGTGACAACTGGCCGCGGATCGAGACGGTACTGCCCGCCGACCTGCCGCTGATCGGTCTGCCGCTGTCGCCGCGCGAGGACATCCCGCAGTGGAACGACCTGATTCAGCAGCACGACGCCCTGCAGCAGGTGCACGATGCGCAACCGGACGAGATGTGCACCATCGTCTACACCTCCGGCAGCACCGGGCAGCCCAAGGGCGTGATGCACAGCTACCGCGCCATGCTGTCGCCGGCGCCCGCCATCGCCGAGGCGATCGGCATGAGCAGCGCCGATCGCATGCTGTCGTACCTGCCGCTGGCGCATATCGCCGAACGGGCGCTGATCGAAACCAGTTCGCTGTATTTCGGTTTGCGGGTGTTCTTCTGCAACAACCAGTCCAGTTTCATCAGCGACGTGCAGCGGGCGCGGCCGACGATCTTCTTTTCCGTACCGCGGCTGTGGACCAAGTTCCGCCTGGCGATCAACGAGAAGCTGCCGCCAGCGAGGCAGCGCGTGCTGTTCTCGGTGCCGCTGCTGTCGCGACTGCTGAAGCGAAAGATCCTGCGCGGTCTGGGCCTGGATCAGACCCGCATCGCGATCACCGGCTCGGCGCCGCTGCCTTCGGACATCATCGACTGGTATCGCCGCCTCGGGCTGGAACTGCTCGATGTCTATGGCATGACCGAAAACTTCGCGTTGTCGCACGGCTGCCGACCGGGGCAGGTGCGCGTGGGTTACGTCGGCACCTGTCAGTACGGCGTGGAGGCACGCATCGACAGCAACGGCGAACTGCTGGTGAAAAGTCCCGGGCAGATGCTGGGCTACTACAAGCTGCCCGAGCTCACCGCGCAGGCCACGCTGCCTGACGGCTTCTTCCGCACCGGCGATCGCGGCGAGTTCGACGAACAGGGGCGACTGCGCATCACCGGCCGGGTCAAGGAACTGTTCAAGAGCGCGCGCGGCAAGTACGTCGCGCCGGTGCCGATCGAGATCAAGCTGGGCAATCACCCGAAGCTGGAGAGTGTGTGCGTCACCGGTCCGGGTCAGGTCCGGCCATTCGCGCTGCTGCTGCTCGCCGAGGATGTCCGCCAGCTGGCCGGCGACGCCGGGGCACGCGACGAATT
>JAPHUU010000417.1 GCA_026193555.1 Rhodanobacter sp. | reverse complement strand
TGCAGATGCTCCGCCGGGTGGAAAAGGCACTCGCCACGATGGCCCCGGCGGAGACCGAGCGATCCGGCGCGCTGCATCTGGAAGCGGCACAGCTCAACGCGGAGATGCTCTACCTGCGGCTGGCGCGCGAAGGCATGGCACGTCTGTATGTGGATCGCTGGGGGCACCACCTGGACTGCGCCAGGGAGACCTGTGGCGACCGGCCCGAGTGGCTGATTTCGCGGGCGCGCTGGCTTGAGAAAAGCCACCTCCCCGGCAGCACCGAGCTGTACCAGCGGGCGTTTGAAGCCGGTGCCGCCCCCGCCAGCGTGTTGCCCTATCTCGCCGAGCGCTACTGGGCCATCTACGACTACGCCAAGCTGCGACGGCTGGCCGATACCGGCGACCTTTTTCCCGGGCTTCCCATCGCCGGCATCATCCGTCGCCGCTGGGGTCGTTCGGCATGACCATGGCCGGCGACCTCGACATCATCCTGCTGCTGGAAGGCACCTACCCCTACGTCAAGGGCGGGGTCTCTTCGTGGATGCACGAGATCATCCGCGGCATGAGCCACTTCCGGTTCGGCATCGTGTTTCTCGGCTCGCGCGAGCAGGACTATGCGGGCTGGCGCTACGAGCTGCCCGACAACGTGGCCTTCGTGCAAAGCCACTTCCTGTTCGACGCGGTGAGCACTGCGCCGAAGCGCCCGGCGCGCCGCGCCCGCGCTCCCAACCCGGACATGGAAGCGGCGATCGGCCGGTTCCATGAAGGCCTGCAGACCACCTGCCCGGAAATACCGACCAGTCGCCAGCTCTCCGACCCGGCCAGTCCGATCGGCCAGGGCATGTTTCTGGACAGCGACAGCGCCTGGCAATACCTGACCGATTGCTATGAAGCGTCGGCGCTGGCCGAGTCGTTCGTCGACTACTTCTGGACCGTGCGCAACCTGCATGCGCCACTGTGGGTGCTGGGCAAGATTGCGGCGCAGGTGCCGCGCGCGCGCCTGTGCTTCTCGCCATCGACCGGCTACGCCGGATTGCTGGGCGCGATGTGTGCGCGCCAGACGCAGGCCCCGTTCGTGCTGATGGAACACGGCATCTACACCCGCGAACGACGCATCGACATGATGAATGCCGAATGGATCCGCGACCGGCGCAATTTTCTGCAGACCGATCAGGCCGAGATCAGCCACCTGCGTTCGCTGTGGGTGCAGTTCTTCGAGACGGCGAGCCGCCAGTCCTACAGCAACGCCAGCCCGATCATCAGCCTGTTCGACCGGGCGCGACGCCAGCAGGTCGCCGATGGCGCGGACGCGGCACGCACCCGGATCATCCCCAACGGCGTGGAGATCGAGCGCTTCTCCGGACTGCGGCGCCCGCCCGATGCACCGGTCCCGGAGGTAATGGCGTTGATCGGTCGGGTGGTGCCGATCAAGGACATCAAGAACTTCATTCGTGCGGCGTCCATCGCCTGGCAGAAACTGCCGCAGTTGCAGGCATGGATCGTCGGCCCGACCGAGGAGGACCCGCCCTACGTCCAGGAGTGCATGGAGCTGGTGCAGTCGCTGGGTCTGGAGGACACCGTGCATTTCCTCGGCTTCCGTCGCGTGGAGGAGGTGCTGCCGGAAATCGGCGTCAACGTGCTGAGCTCGGTCAGCGAGGGACTGCCGTTGTCGATACTCGAGGGCTTTGCCGCCGGCATCCCGGCGGTCACCACCGACGTCGGCGCCTGCCGCGAGATGCTCGAAGGCAGCGGCCGCGACGACGACGTGCCCGGTTCGGCCGGCGGCGTGGCGGGGCTGGCCGATCCGGACGGCCTGGCAGCCCTCATCGTCGACCTGCTGACCGACCCGCAGCGCTACCGCGCGGCGGTGGAAACGGCGATCGCCCGGGTCGAGAAGCGCTATGACCGGCGCACCATGCTGGACACCTTCGAGCAGCTGTTCCGCGAGGCGATGGACTGATGGCCGGCATCGGTTTCGAACTGCGCCGACTGAGCCACAGTCAGACCTATTTCGGGCTGTTGCGCGCCTACGCCTATGCCGGCATCGTCAGCAGCGGCCCGTGGGTGCTGTCGATCGCAGCGATTTTGATGCTCGGCATGCTCAGCATCGGCCTGGTGATTCCGTCGGTGCAGATCACCCGCTTCCAGGTCAGCGTGACCTGGTTGATCGCGCTGAGCCTGGTCTACACCGGCGGCTTCCAGCTGATCTACACCCGCTACGTGGCCGACCGCCTGTTCGACCGTCGACCCGAGTGCGTGGTGCCGAATCTGACCGGCGCGATGCTGATCTTGTTGCTGCCTGCCAGCGTGATGGCCAGCGTCGCCATGCTGATGTGGTTTCCCGCCACCTCGCTCGCCTACCGGCTGCTGATGATCATCGGCTTCATGCTGCTGTGCATGGTGTGGGTGCTGACCGTGCTGCTGTCGGGCCTGAAGCAGTTCCGCGCGGTGCTGATCATCTACATGGTCGGCTACGGCGGCGTGCTGCTGATCGCGCTGTGGCTGCGGCCGTACGGCATGGAGGGTCTGCTGGGCGGCTTCGTCGCTGGACAGTTCCTGCTGGTGCTGGGCATGGCCCGGCTGATCTGGAAGGAGTACCCACCGACCCGGCTGCTCGACCTGGATTTCTTCCGGCACCAGAAGAGCCGGCTGTGGCTGATCCCCGCGGGCATCCTGTTCAACGCCGGCGTGTGGGTCGACAAGTTCATCTTCTGGCTGTCACCGGGCACCGGCAAACGGGTGATCGGCGTGCTGTACAGCTCGG
>JAPHUU010000067.1 GCA_026193555.1 Rhodanobacter sp. | reverse complement strand
GTGGCTCGCGAGCAGGCCTGGAACGAGGCGTTTGCCACGTACAGCGCGGCGCATCCGGAGCTGGCGGCAGAGTTCCGTCGCCGTCTCGCGGGCGAACTGCCGGCCGACTGGGCCGCGAAGTCGCAGGCGTATGTGGCCAAGCTGCAGCTCGAGGGGCCGGAAGTGGCCTCGCGCAAGGCTTCGCAGATGACGCTGGATGCCTTTGGCCCGCTGCTGCCGGAACTGATCGGCGGCTCGGCCGACCTGGCCGGCTCCAACCTCACCAAGTGGAAGGGCAGCCTGGACGCCGCCAACGGCAACAGCTCGGAGGGCAAGGGCAACTACATCTATTACGGTGTGCGTGAGTTCGGCATGAGTGCGATCGCCAACGGGCTCGCGCTGCATGGCGGCTTCATTCCGTACGACGCCACCTTCCTGGTGTTCTCCGACTACGCGCGCAACGCGGTGCGCATGAGCGCGCTGATTCCCGCGCATGCAATCCATGTCTATACGCATGACTCGATTGGCCTGGGTGAGGATGGCCCGACCCATCAACCGGTCGAGCATCTCGCCTCGCTGCGCTACATCCCGAACAACCACGTCTGGCGCCCGTGCGATGCGGTGGAGTCGGCGGTGTCGTGGAAGGCGGCCATCGAGCGCAAGGGCGAGCCGGCCTGCCTGATCTTCTCGCGGCAGACGCTCAGGCATCAGCAGCGCAACGAGCAGCAGCTGGCCGACATCGCGCGCGGCGGCTACGTGCTGTCCGATCCGCTGGACACAAGGTTCCAGGTGATCCTGATCGCCACCGGCTCGGAAGTGGAGCTGGCGATGGAGGCCATGCGTACGCTGGCCCAGCAGGGTGTGGCCGCAAGGGTGGTGTCGATGCCGTGCGCCGAGGTGTTCGACGCGCAGCCGCTGGAGTATCGCGAGGGTGTGCTTCCGGGCTGGTGCCGCGCCCGCGTGGCGGTGGAGGCGGCGACCGCGGATTTCTGGTGCAAGTATGTGGGACTGGATGGCGAGGTCGTCGGCATGAGCACGTTCGGCGCCTCGGCACCGGCACCGCAGCTGTTCGAGCACTTCGGTTTCAGCGTGGCGCACGTGGTCGATGCGGTGAAGCGCGTCATCCGATAGGCGGTTGCCGACTCTGGCGTGAGGCAGCGTGCACGGCAGGCCGTCCCTGCGGGAGGCCTGCCGGCCTGCCATAATGCGCGCATGACCGACATCCGCGTTGTTACCGCGGTCGCCCAGTTGGACGACGAGGCGCTCGAGGCCACGATCCGTCCCCGGCGACTCGCCGAATACCTGGGCCAGCAGGCGGTGCGCGAGCAGCTGTCGATCTATATCGAGGCCGCCCGCAAGCGCGGTGGTGCGCTGGATCACGTGCTGATCTTCGGCCCGCCCGGGCTGGGCAAGACCACGCTCAGCCATGTGATTGCCAACGAACTGGGTGTCAACGTGCGCTCCACGTCCGGGCCGGTGCTGGAGCGCGCCGGCGATCTGGCGGCGCTGCTGACCAACCTGGAGGCGAACGACGTGCTGTTCGTCGACGAGATCCATCGTCTGTCGCCGGTGGTCGAGGAAGTGTTGTATCCGGCGATGGAGGACTTCCAGATCGACATCATGATCGGCGAAGGCCCGGCCGCCCGCTCGATCAAGCTGGATCTGCCGCCGTTCACCCTGATCGGCGCCACCACCCGCGCCGGCATGCTGACCGCGCCATTGCGCGACCGCTTCGGCATCGTGCAGCGGTTGGAGTTCTATACCACCGAGGAGCTCGCCGCGATCGTGCGCCGTGCCGCCCGCATTCTCGGCATTTCCTGTGCGCCGGAAGGAGCGCAGGAAATCGCCCGTCGCGCGCGCGGCACGCCGCGCATCGCCAACCGCCTGCTGCGCCGCGTGCGCGACTATGCCGAAGTGCGCGCCGGTGGAGAGATCACGCTGGCGGTGGCGCAGGCCGCGCTGGACATGCTGAAGATCGACCCCGAGGGTTTCGACGAGCTGGATCGGCGCCTGCTGAGCCTGATCGTGGAGAACTTCGACGGGGGTCCGGTCGGTGTCGAGTCGCTGGCCGCTGCCTTGAGCGAAGATCGCGGTACGCTGGAAGACGTGGTCGAGCCGTTCCTGATTCAACAGGGTTACCTGGTGCGTACTGCGCGTGGCCGGATGGTCAGTGCCAAGGGCTGGCGCCACCTCGGGCTGACCCCGCCGCCGCGCCAGCCGCAACCCTCGGACCTGTTCGTCGCCGGTGATGCCGATGTCTGAGCCGACTCCCTTCCGTTGGCCGGTGCGGGTGTACTGGGAAGACACCGATGCCGGCGGGGTGGTCTACCACGCCAGCTATCTGCGCTTCATGGAGCGCGCGCGCACCGAGTGGCTGCGCGGGATCGGCATTGACCAGTCGGCGCTCAAGCAGTCCACCGGGCTGGCGTTCCTGGTGCGCGAGATGCAGATCGACTTCCTCAAGCCTGCCCTGCTGGATGATGAACTGTCGGCAACGGTCGAAGTCAAAGAACGACGCGCAGCCAGTATCCTGTTCATGCAGACGATCGAGCGGACGGACGGCAGTTGCCTGATCCGCGCCAGGGTGCGCGTCGCCTGTGTCGACGTTCAGCGCATGCGTGCGGCACCGATTCCAGCCGATCTGTTCGCAAAGCGAGCTCCCTGAACAACCTGACCCAAGACAACCAAGCCGACTGGCGGAGAACCTTCAAGCAATGAATGGTGGACTGAACATTTTCTCGCTGATCGCGGATTCGAGTTTTCCGGTGCAGCTGGTGCTGCTGTTACTGCTGGTGTTCTCGTTCCTGTCGTGGGTGATCATCATCCGCAAGTATTCGCAGACCAAGGCCGCGCTGGAGAGCGCCGAGGCGTTCGAGGAGCGCTTCTGGTCCGGCGGTGACCTGGCCCAGTTGTTTCGCGAGGTGAGCAATCGCGGTGGCGACAATGGCGGCATCGAGAACATTTTCGAGTCGGGTTTTCGTGAGTTCGCTCGTCAGCGCCAGCGCAAGACCCATGACGTGCGCAGCGTGATCGAGGGATCCGAGCGCGCGATGCGGGTGGCCGGCACGCGCGAGATCGGCCTGCTCGAGCGCAACCTGGAATTCCTCGCCAACGTCGGTTCGATCAGCCCGTACGTGGGCCTGTTCGGCACCGTGTGGGGCATCATGGGTGCGTTCCAGGGTCTGGGCGAGATGAAGGACGTGACCATCGCCGTGGTCGCGCCGCACATCTCCGAGGCGCTGATCGCCACCGCGATGGGCCTGTTCGCGGCGATCCCGGCGCAGTGGGCATACAACCGCTACGCCAACAAGGTCGAGCGCATTGCCTCGCGCTACGACGTG
>JAPHUU010000198.1 GCA_026193555.1 Rhodanobacter sp. | reverse complement strand
TCGCTTCGCTCGATGATGCTGGCGTGGGGTAGCCATGTGCGCACGGCCAATGCCGTGCCGTCGTCGCTGCCGTTGTCGATGACCAGCACATGGGGGAAAGGCCGCAAGGTAGCGGCGAGTGACTCCACGAGTGCCTGGCTCTGGTAAGTGACGCAAACGATGGTCACTTGCTCAAAAGGATTGCTGTGCATCACCGGGCCCTTCATTTACGCATCTTGAGGCGACGTGTGCTTCCCGACCAGTGGAATGCAAGCGAGTAACAGAATGAACATGTGTCGATGTGAAAAGTCGGCCCAGAGACAGTTCGCGAGCCCGGCCGACAGATAAATCAGCAGAATACAGGTGTAGATATCTCGTTCAGGCTGATTCAGACGCAAAGCGTAGCGTGCCAGCGCTGCCAATAACAGCAGATAAACCAACAAGCCCGCCGATCCCTGCTCGGCAAGGATCAGCAGCATTTCCTGGTGTGGATGACCCATCAGAAACGCGTCGAAATTCGGAAGTCCCTCAATCGATTGGCGGTACAGCGGCGCCCATCGGTGCAGGCCGTGACCGAATATCGGGGCGGAGGCGATGATCGGCAGGCTACGCCGCCACAGCTCAAGACGAATTCCGGTCGCGGTCGGTGTGCGTTGGCTGGCGTAGACCTCCACTTCATGCGTCACCGATGTCACAAGTCGTTCCCGCACCGGTGGTACGAACCATATGATGGCCGGGATGGCGAGTACCAGGGTGCAGGCAAGCAGCGTAGAGCGCCAGTTCCAGTGATTCCAGGGGGAGACGCGCCAGCCCCAATACGCCAGCAGCGGGATAAGCGTCAGATAGGTCGTGCGGCTTTCGAGCATGAACACGATATTGATCAGTGCCAGCAAGGCTGCCACCAGGAAAAGAATTTTCCGATCCCTGGATTGCGTGGCAAGGGCCGCGGCCAAACTCATTGATGCGAAGACAAGCAGGGCGAGGCCTTGCTGGGTGTATTCCTTGAACACGGTATTGCGCATGGTCGGCTGTGCGAGAGTCAGCGAGCGCTGCGGAATCAGGCCAAGATACATGCCGCAGGAGATCAGCAAGACCAGCCCCACGGCCAAAGCAAAGGCGGTGAGGGCGCGGCGCCGCCACTGCGGCGTCTGGAGCAGTGAACCCAGAACCAGGGGGTACCAGCAGACCCATACAAACGAGCCCGCCAGAGGCAGGACGGAGGTGTTGTACCAGGTGTGCATGGCGCTCAACATCAGCACCACCCACCACAGCAGCGCACCTTGCGCCACGGGATGGCGCGCGGCCGTCAGCCAGCGTTGGCGAGCGTCGCTGCCCAGCAACGAGAAGACCAGACTCAGTACAAGAGCAATGTTGGTCGCCGGCTTGTTCAGCGGAACAACGAAAAGGCTGGCGACGGCGCACCATCGCCCCGCGCTGCACGCAGCATCGCGAATGCTGGCCGGGATACGGATACGGGCGTGAGTAGTCATTGGGGCGAAGACGTCATCGGAATGCAACGAACGATGACTTCCATGCTGGTCGATGTTGAGTTCAACGTGGTCGCCACGAAAGCGGTGATTCTACCCGGTATGGGTCCCGTTGTTCAGGGGAGCGAATCTCAGTATTCAGCGTCATCAGCGACTTTTCCGGCCATCTGTGGGGTGCAGCCGGCGACCACCGCATCGGCCCGGAACATCCACCATTCGCGCCGATTGGCATGGCCGACATGGATGGCATGGCGTCGATCCACGCACGAACCCATCGCCGCGTCGAGGCTGAAGATCCAGCGTTGCGCGGGAGCCTGCCGCTGCCAGGTGATGGCGTCGGCATATTGCTGCGGCCACGGTTTGAGGAAGCCGAATTCGGTGACTGGCCCCTGCGCCATCAGCAGGTCTTGTTCCTTCCAGGCGAGCAGGCCGATCGTGGCATCCGGCCCGGCGATGCCGCGCGCCCTTGCCATCACGTCGTGTGCCGAACGATCGCCATTGAGCATCGGATAACCCCACAGGCCGTAAAGCCCCCAAAGTACGCTGGCAAACAGCAGCCAGCCCAGTGGCGCGCGGCGCACCCGCGTGAACGCGACAATCAACAGCCCTGTCACGCCCACGCTCAACAGCAGCCACCAGATTTGCGGGTTCAGGCCTTGTCCGATGCGGTCGCTCCACGCCGGATGCCGATGGATCGCCAGCGCGGCGGCGCCGGTCAAGGCGCCGGCCAACAGCAGGGTCAGTGCAAATACCGCCATGCGCACGTCGCGTCGGCGCAACAGGCCCGGCAGCAGTGGTGCCAGGGCCAGCGCCATCATCGGCAGGGCCGGCAGGATGTAGACGTCGCGCTTGCCCGGACTGAACGAGAAGAACAGCACGATCAGCACGATCCAACCCAGCGGCAACAGGAACCGCGCATCGTGTCGCTTCAGCCGCCGCCACCATGCCGGCAGTGCCCACGGCAGCAGCAGGGACAGCGGCAACCAGTCGGCAGCAATGATGCCGAGGAAGTAGAGCGGGGAATGGAAGTGTCCGCTCGGCGTGGCGTAGCGATGCACGGTCTGCCCGAACAGGATGTTCTGCACGTAGGCGGCGTGTTGCGGGTCACCGTCGGCGCGCGCGGTCAGCAGCATCGGCAGCAGCCAGCCCAGGATCGGCAGCAGGAACAGCGCCAGTCCGGCGGCCCAGCGCCAGCCGCCGGCGGGCAGTGCGAGCCGATGCCAACCCCGCCGCCGCGCGACCAGATACGGAATCAGCATCAACAACGCGAGCACGCCGACGCCCTTGGTCGCCACGCCGACGCCAGCGAAGAAACAGCCGACCGCAAACCAGCGCCACGCCGGCCCCAGCAGCAGATGGCGCAGCAGGCCGTAATTGGCCAGGGTGATCCAGCCCAGCAACAGCGGGTCGATCTGCGCGTTGCGCATCTGGTAGGTGAAATGGATGGTGAGCAGAAGCGCGGCGGCGGCCAACAGTGCGCTGCGATGATTCCACAGCCGCCGCGCCAGATCGTAGACCAGCGCCAAAGCCCCCAGCCCGGCCGCCAGCGACGGCAGCAGGAACGCCACCCGCCAGTTGCCCACCACGAGATAAGTCAGTGCCTGCAGCCACATGAATACCGGCGGCTTGTCCGGATACAGCTCGTGGCCACGATGCGGAAACAGCCACTGGCCGTGTTCGACCATCAGTCGCGCCACCAGCGCAAAGCGCGGCTCGTCGGACGGCCAGGGATCGCGCAGGCCGATGCCCAGGCCGAGCAGCAGCAGGGCGAATACGCCAAACAGCAGCAGCTCCCAGCGGGCGTCGCGCAACCACAGCGGGCGCGCAAGGGACAGGGGTGCGCATGGTTTCACGGGCGTCGTTCCGTCGGCGGCGGTGATCAAGGCCGTCAAGCATAGCCCGGTTGGCGGGTACCATCAGCGTCGGCATCAGGTGCCGGCGAGCTGTCGGCCCTGTCATGGATTGGCTCAGCGTTGTTTCTGCAACACCGCGTAATACATGCCGTCGAGATCGCCGTCACCGGGCAGTATCTGCCAGCCGACCGCGGCGGCCTGGCCGACCGGGAGGCTGAAGTCGACTGGCTGGGCATCGCTGTGTTCGGCCAGCAAGCCACCGACGATCGCCTCGTTTTCCGCGCGCAGCACCGAGCAGGTGATGTACACCAGCCGGCCGCCCGGTGCCAGCAGGGGCCACAGTGCCGAAAGGATCCGGCACTGCTGGGCCTGCATGGCGGGGATATCGCTCTCGCGGCGATGCAGCCGCACGTCGGGACGGCGCCGCAGCACACCGGTGGCCGAACACGGCGCATCAATCAGGATGCGATCGAACGGCTGTCGCTTCCACCAGCTCGCCGGCGCGCCGGCATCGCCGATCACCACCTTGGCGTTCAGGCGCAGCCGCATCAGGTTCTGACGGATGCGTTCGGCGCGGACGCCGTCATGTTCCAGCGCGGTCAGATCGATGTCGGCGCGCTCGAGCAGGTGGCAGGCCTTGCCGCCGGGAGCGGCGCAGGCGTCCAGTACGCGCATGCCGTCTTGAAGATCGGCCAGGTCGGCAGCCACCTGGGCGCTGCCATCCTGCACGGCGAAGGCGCCGTCCTCAAAGCCGGGCAGGCGGGTGACATCGGTGCTGTGCGGCAAGACCAGCGCATCGGCCAGCCAAGGGTGTGCCGTGGCCGCATGGCCGGCTGCCTGCAGTTGGGTGATCAGCTCCTGCCGCTGGCTGCGGCGACGATTCACGCGCAGCATCAGCGGCGGTTCGTGATTGTCGGCAGCCATCACCGCCTCGGCCTGCATCGGCCAGTCGCGGGCCAGCGCGCTGGCCAGCCAGGCGGGGTGCGCGTGGCGGGTCTGTGGCCGCGCATCGAGCTTGGCGAGCAGGGTTTCGCGCTCGCGCTGCCAGCGGCGCAGTACCGCGTTGACCAGGCCGGCCAGCTGCGGTCGCTTCAGGCTGCGCGTGGCTTCCACCGTGGCCGCCACGGCCGCGTAGTCCTGCAGTTCAAGAATCTCCAACTGGACCAGGCCGAGCACCAGCAGGGCGTGGATGGCGGGGTCCTTGTGCCGCAGCGGCTTTTCCAGCAGGCCGTCGATCGCGGCGTCGAAACGCAGCCACCAGCGAGCACCTTCGCTGAGCAGGGCCATCAGCAGTGCGCGGTCGCGCGGGTCGTGCAGTCGTGGCGCGTTGCGCTCCATCACCTCGCGCAGCGAGGCGCCGCGCAGGGCGATGTCGGCCAGCGCTCTGGCGGCGATCGCGCGGGTATCGGTCTTCATCGGGTGTGTCGCAGCTCGGTACGTGAATTGAGATAGTCCGCTGCGCTGATGCGCTTGCCGCCAGGCCGTTGCAGCGACGTGATGCGCAGGGCGCCGCTGCCGCAGGCAAGGTCGACGCCGTCGCGGCTGGCAGCCAGCAGGCTGCCGGGCGCGGCAGTGTGTCCGAGGTCGATGGCACGGGCTGCCCAGATGCGCAGCGACTCGCCGGCGATCACGCCTTCGGCCACGGGCCATGGATCGAACGCCCGCACCTGCCGTTCCAGTTTGATGGCCGGACGGCTGAAGTCGAGCTTCGCCTCGGCCTTGTCCAGCTTGTGCGCGTAGACGATGCCGGTGTCGGCCTGGGGGCGGCTTGGCAGGGGATCCCCCGCCAGCACCCGGGCCAGACCTTCGGCCAGCACCTCGGCGCCCAGCGCGGACAGCCGGTCATGCAAGCTGCCGCCGGTGTCTTCTCGACTGATCGGCGTGCGTCGCTCCAGCAGGATCGGGCCGGTGTCCAGGCCGGCCTCCATCTGCATCAGGTCGACCCCGCTCTCACGGTCGCCGGCCAGGATCGCGCGCTGGATCGGCGCCGCACCGCGCCACCGTGGCAGCAGGCTGGCGTGGACATTCCAGCAGCCCAGTCGCGGTATCGCCAACACCTTGTGCGGCAGGATCAGACCGTAGGCGACCACCACCAGCAGGTCGGGCCGGCACGAAGCCAGCGTCTGTCGGGCTTCAACGGATTTCAGCGACTCGGGTTGATGGACCGTGACCCCGGCCGCCAACGCCGCGTGCTTGACCGGGCTGGGAGTCAGTTTGCGACCACGCCCGGCCGGACGGTCCGGCTGGGTGTAGACGGCCACCAGCTCGGCGCCGCTGGTGCGGCAGACCTCAAGGCATGGCACGGCGAATTCCGGCGTGCCGGCGAAGACCAGTCGCAGCGGCCGCGCCGGCAAGCTGGAGGAGCTCAAGCCCCAGCCGCCTGCTTGCGCTGCTTGTCGAGTCGCTTCAGCAGCAGCGCACGCTTCAGCGACGACAGGTAATCGACAAACACCTTGCCGTCCAGGTGATCCATTTCATGCTGGATGCATACCGCCAAGGG
>JAPHUU010000374.1 GCA_026193555.1 Rhodanobacter sp. | reverse complement strand
CGGGCGATTTCGGTGTCGTTGAGTTGGCGGAAATGGACGTGGGTGTGATCGACATGGGTGTGCCGCTGACCATCGCGGGTGTCGAGCAGGCAAAGCGCGGTATGGAACTGCACGGTGCGGGCCGAACTGGCGGCAAGCTGGGCGAGGGCGCTGGTGGCCGTGCCGGGTTTGTCCAACAGCCGACCGTCAAGTTCGGCCACTTGGTCGGAGCCGATCACCAGGGCATGGCTGCACCCGTCGGCCGCCGCTTCAGCCTTGGCGATGGCCAGCCGCAGTGCGCGAGCCGCCGGTGCCTCGCCGGCCAACGCGGTTTCATCGGTGCCGGGCGAGCGCTGTTCGAAGTCGGAGGTGAGCCGGCGCAGCAGGTCGGCGCGATAGCGCGAGGTGGAGCCGAGCACGAGGCGTGGCGTGGTCACGAATCAGCATCCCTGCGAATCTGCTCGCGCATGGCACTGTTGAGATCGCTTTGCGCCTGGGTAAGCGCCTGCAGCAGTGGCTGCAGACGCTCACGCGTGGTTTGCATCGACCGGGCGGCATCGTCCAGCTCGGCATGACTGGCCTGGGCCGAGTGGTCGCGTATCCACAGGCGCTGCTGCAGCAAGGCGCGCAGGCCGGCGTCGATTGCCTGGCGGGCCTCCTGCTCGCTGGCGGCCGGGAGGTCGGGGTTCAGTGACATCACCGCATGGGCTTGCTGCAGACGAGCCCGGCAGGTCTTCAGGTCGGCTTCCAGGCAGTCGGCCAGATCCAGCAGATATTGCAGGCGGCGGCTGCCTTGCGCGAGGTGCCGACGCTGCCTCAGCGCCCAGCCCAGAGCAACCGCCGGCAGCAGCAACAGAAGCACCAGGCCGAGCGTCAAATAAATGTTCACGAATAACCGTTCAGGCGGCGGAGGGAATCAGTCTGCCGCATTGCAGCCGGATCAGGCAAAATACGTCGTCGTGGAGGCCTTCTCCACATGTGACAGTCATGGCGACCAGTTGACTTCAGGCGTTCAAAAACCTAACATTCCGCGATTATGCCCATGACACTGCCAGAGTCCGTGGACGCGTGGCGCATGGTTTCCGCGCGGCGTTCATTCGAGGGGACGCTTCCAGTCGCGGCCATGTCGCGATTGTGCGAGATGCTGGCGAGTGCCGATGGATCGGTGCGTTTCGGGTTGGATTTCGGACGGGACGAGCTGGGCATCAGCTACGTTGACGTGCGAGCGGAGGCATCGCTCTCGTTGATCTGCCAGCGCAGCCTGGAGTCGTTCTTGCTGCCGGTCGCGGTGAGCGCGCGACTTGGCCTGATTCGGCTGGAAAGCGAAGAGGCCGGTTTGCCGCCTGACTGCGAGCCGCTGCTGGTGCCCGAAAATGGCCGATTGAATCCGGCAGATGTGATTGAAGATGAATTGATGTTGGTGTTGCCGCTGATTCCGGTCAATCCGGACAGCCGCATTCCCGATGAAGTGACAGGCCCCGAGCCAGAGGACTTTTCCGCTGACCAGGGGCGCTCAGAGAATCCGTTTGCAGTGTTGCGCAAATTGAAGCAGTAACCACCGACCCGGGTCATCCGATCCGGGTCATGTCGATCCAGATCATCAAGTTTCCGTTGGAGAAATACCATGGCAGTTGCCAAGAGCCGCCGTACCCCGTCCACCCGCGGCATGCGCCGTTCGCACGATGCGTTGAAGACCGTGCAGCTGTCCACCGATCCGACCAGTGGCGAGGTGCATCTGCGCCATCATGTCACCAAGGACGGCTACTATCGCGGCAAGAAAGTGATCGAGACCAAGGGTGCGGTGTCGGTCGAGGATTGATCGGTTTCGCGGTGTCCCGGCAGCGGGACTCCTTGATATCATCAGCGAGACGGCGCGGCGACGCGCCGTTTTGCGTTTAGGTGCGCCGGGACGTAACGTTGCGGTGTCTGCGGTGGCCCCAGAGGCGTCCGCTCATCCGATTTTCGTTGATGGACAGCTGAATGGCCCAGATTTACGCCCGCATCATCGCCACCGGCAGCGCGCTGCCCGAACGCATCGTGACCAACGCCGATCTGGAAAAGATCGTCGATACAACCGACGAGTGGATCCACAGCCGCACCGGCATCCGTCAGCGCCACATTGCGGCGGACGGCGAAACCACCGGTGACCTGGCGTTCCGCGCCGCGCAGAATGCGCTGGAAGCGGCCGGGGTCAAGGCCTCCGAACTCGATCTCATCGTGCTGGGAACCACCACGCCCGACATCATTTTTCCGTCCACGGCCTGCCTGGTGCAGCATCGACTTGGCGCGAATGGATGTGCGGCATTCGATGTCAACGCGGCCTGCTCCGGTTTCGTCTATGCGTTGGGTATCGCCGACAAGTTCATCCGCAGCGGGCAGTCCAAGAAGGTGTTGGTGATCGGTGCCGAAACGCTGACCCGGATGGTCGACTGGACAGAGCGGGAATCGTGCGTGTTGTTCGGTGACGGCGCCGGCGCCGTGGTGCTGGAGGCATCCAGTGAGCCGGGTATCCATGCCACCTGCCTGCATGCCGATGGCGGCTACAAGCATCTGCTGTACAACCCGGTTGGCGTGTCGGCGGGGTTCACCGATGAGCCCAATCACGGTGTGCGTATCTGCATGGCGGGCCGCGAAGTATTCAAGGTGGCAGTGAAGACGCTCGACTCGCTGGTGGGGGAGACCTTGCAGGCTGCCGGCATGGACGAGTCGCAGATCGACTGGCTCATTCCGCATCAGGCCAATTTGCGCATTATCGAGGCCACCGCGAAGCGGCTGAAGATGTCGATGGACCGCGTGATCGTGACGGTCGACAAGCACGCCAACACATCCTCCGGCTCGGTGCCGCTGGCGCTGGATTATGCGGTTCGCTCCGGGAAGGTGCAGCGTGGCCAGAACCTGCTGCTTGAGGCCTTCGGCGGCGGATTTACCTGGGCATCGGCGCTGTTGCGCTACTGAGCGAAGGCTGCTCGTTCGATGCAAGTGATGCCGCCCGGGAGGGCGGCATCATGTTTTTTGGACTCGGCGGGAGCCGAATACCGCTGCGTATGGGCGCCGATGCATGGCACCATCGCCGTTTCCGTTGATGGAGTCTGTCTATCCATGAGTGCTGCTTCCGCTTCGCTTGCCTTCGTTTTCCCCGGTCAGGGTTCGCAGTCGATGGGCATGTTGTCCGAGCTGGCCGCCGCGCACCCGGAGGTGCGGGCAACTTTCGACGAGGCTTCGCAGGGGGCTGGTCTCGACCTGTGGACCTTGAGTGCCCATGGTCCCGCGGATCAGCTCAATCGCACCGAGAACACCCAGCCTGCCCTGCTGGCGGCCAGCGTGGCGGTGTGGCGTGTGTGGCGGACGCTGGGCGGGGCGCAGCCGGCGCAGATGGCGGGCCACAGCCTGGGCGAATACAGCGCACTGGTTTGTGCTGGCGCCTTGTCGTTGCATGACGCCGCGGCGCTGGTAGCCGAGCGCGGCCGCTTGATGCAGGCCGCGGTGCCGGCCGGTGTCGGCGCGATGGCGGCGATCCTCGGCGGTGACGACGCGCAGATTGCTGCTGTTTGCGACGAGGTGGCACAGGGCCAGGTGGTCGCGCCGGCCAATTTCAATTCGCCCGGCCAGCTGGTGATTGCCGGTCACGCCGCCGCAGTGGATCGCGCGCTGGCGCGACTGGCCGAGCTGGGCGTGAAGAAGGCGATCAGGCTGGCCGTGTCGGTACCATCGCACTGTGCGCTGATGCGAGAGGCGGCCGATCATCTGGGCGAGCGGATGGCGTCGATCAGCTGGCGCGTGCCATCGGTGCCGGTGGTGCAGAACGCCGAAGCCTGCAGTTACGCTACGGCCGAGGAGGTCCGCGGCGCGCTGCAGCGCCAGCTCTACCTGCCGGTGCGCTGGACCGCATGTGTGCAGGCGCTGGTCGTCGGCGGCGCTACACGCATCGCCGAATGCGGGCCGGGCAAGGTGTTGGCGGGCCTGGCAAAGCGGATCGACAAGACGATCGAATCCCGGTCGCTCGGTATGCCAGCCGAGCTGGACGCCGCCAAGTCTGCATGGGCTTGATCGGCCAGCCGATGGCATGATCCGGCATGACTGAACTTCAGGAATCTACTCAGATGAGCAACACGTTGAAAGGCGAGATCGTACTGGTCACCGGCGCAAGCCGCGGCATTGGAGCGGCGATCGCCGACGAGTTGGCGGCGATGGGCGCCACCGTGATCGGCACCGCGACCACCGAGGCAGGGGCGCTCGCGATCGGCGAGCGACTGGCAGCAGCCGGCGGTCACGGCCGCGTGCTGAACGTGACTGACACGGCCGCTGTCGATGCCGTGGTCGACGGCATCGCCAAGGAGTTCGGTGCCGTGTCGATCCTGGTCAACAATGCCGGGATCACCCGTGATCAGCTGCTGATGCGCATGCGCGAGGAAGACTGGAACATCATCCTCGACACCAACCTCAGCTCGGTCTACCGCACGTCGAAGGCGGTAATGCGCGGCATGATGAAGGCGCGCAAGGGCAGGATCATCTCGATCGCCTCGGTGATCGGGCTGACCGGCAATCCTGGCCAGGCCAACTATGCCGCAGCCAAGGCCGGCATCATCGCGTTCTCCAAGTCGCTGGCACGCGAGATCGGCACTCGCGGCATCACCGTCAACGTAGTGGCGCCGGGCTTCATCGACACCGACATGACCCGCGCCCTGCCGGAGGATTCGAAACAGGCGCTGCTGGGCCAGATTGCGCTGGGTCGACTTGGCGAGGCGGCCGATATCGCCAAGGCGGTGGGTTTTCTGGCTTCGCCAGCGGCGGCATACATCACCGGCGAGACTCTGCATGTCAACGGCGGGATGTACATGCCGTAATGTTTTTGGTTCGGGTAGTCGCCAGCAGCCAAGTTTTAGGCGACAATTGCCCTTTCGTGCAGGTCTTTGTGACCCGCGCGGCAGCACGAATACTGAAACGTGGCGGCTTCGTGCCTTAACCACTACAATGCCGCTGGCTTTATTGCAGGTTCCGTACCTGCGCAAACACACTATTTACCCCTTGAGAGGTATGGGAAACATGAGCACCATCGAAGAGCGCGTGAAGAAAATCGTCATCGAGCAGTTGGGCGTGAAAGAAGATGAAGTCACGGCGAACGCTTCGTTCGTGGACGATCTGGGCGCAGATTCGCTGGACACTGTGGAGCTGGTGATGGCTCTCGAGGAAGAGTTCGAGACCGAGATTCCGGACGAAGACGCCGAGAAGATCACCACCGTGCAGCAGGCCGTCGACTACATCAAGGCGCACTCCAAGGATTGACCGATCCGGAGAGTGGCGGTGATGGACATGAACGCTCCAGGCGGACTGTCCATTCACAACGCTATATCGAATGCTGCGCCGACATGGCGCAGTTTTCGTTTCTGCATTTTGCAACGTCCGATCCCGTATGGTGCATGGGATGCACGCTCCACCGGCTCGGACGCTGCGTTCACGGATTTGCCGCCGGATGGCCGTTGACAGCGGCACTCACACGGAATCACGAAGGAAGATCAGCATGAGCAAGCGACGTGTGGTAGTGACCGGCATGGGCATCATTTCGCCGGTCGGCAACGACATCGCCACTGCCTGGGAGCGTGTCGTCAAGGGCCACAGCGGGATCGGTCCGGTGACGCATTTCGACGCGACTGCCTATGCCACGCGCATCGCCGGCCAGGTAAGCGGCTTTGACCCGGCCCAGTGGATGGCGGTCAAGGATGTGAAGAAGATGGATCCCTTCATCCACTACGGCGTCGCTGCCGGTACCCAGGCCATGCGGGATTCCGGCCTCGAGGTGACCGAGGCCAATGCGCCGCGTATCGGCGTGGCGGTTGGCGCCGGTATCGGCGGTCTCTACACGATCGAAGCGACCACCCTCGAGCTGGCGGCGAAGGGGCCGCGACGGGTCTCACCGTTCTATGTACCCAGCTCGATCATCAACATGGTCTCGGGCCAGCTGTCGATCATGTTCGGTCTGAAAGGGCCGAACATCGCCTGTGTCACCGCGTGTACCACCGCCACTCACAACATCGGCCTGGCCGCACGGATGATCCAGTACGGCGATGCCGATGCGATGATCGCCGGTGGCGCCGAATTCGCCACCACCGGCACCGCCATGGCCGGTTTCTGCTCGGCCAAGGCGATGTCGACCCGCAATGATGACCCGACCCGGGCAAGCCGGCCGTGGGACAAGGATCGCGATGGCTTCGTGCTGTCCGACGGTGCCGGCGTCCTGATGCTTGAGGAGTACTAGCACGCCAAGGCGCGCGGTGCCCGGATCTATGCCGAGCTGGTGGGT
>JAPHUU010000311.1 GCA_026193555.1 Rhodanobacter sp. | reverse complement strand
GCTGCGTGGTCACCTGCAAGGTCGCCGCCGCCTCGCCGCCAGCTGGCGCGCCCTGTTGTGCCTGCTTGGCCTCGCGCTGACCCTGCTGCTCGCCGGCACCGGTGCCGCCCTGCGAGGCTACCGCCTGCTCGGCCAGGAAGCACCGGTGGTCGAGATCGAAGCCCACATCCTGTCGCCGCAACGCTGGGAGCTCACCCTCACCTGGCCCGACGGCAGCACCCGGCAGGTGCAGCTCGCCGGCGACGACTGGCGCATCGAGGCCGTCGTATTGAAGTGGAAACTGCCAGCGATGCTGGCCGGCGTGCCGCCGCTGTACAGGCTCGACCGGCTGTCCGGGCGCTACGACGACGCCACGCAGGAAATGAACGCACCCCGCACCGTGATCGACTTCGGCGAAGCCGGTTCGTTCGACCTGCTCAATCTCCGGAAAAACTACCCGCAGTGGTTGCCCGAGGTCGACGCCGTCTACGGCAGCGGCGCCTTCCTGCCGCTGGTCGACCAGGGGCGTTATTCGGTCAGCCTGATGCGCACCGGCGCGCTGGTGGCGCGGCCGGACGAGGCGACGCGGCGGCGGATCGGGGAGCCGCTGGGCGGGTGAGGTTTCGCGGTGCGCTTTCGCTTGGTGAAAGCTAGGCTTTCGAGCCGCTGACGCGGCTCGAGTCACTTTTCTCTGCATCCCTGCATTGCCAGGGAACAAGCGGAAAAATCCCCAGCCGGGTTAGCGTCCGGTGTGTCCGAGGCTCACCGCAAGACCTTCTCATACCGCCATCCATCCGCCCCGTCCTCGTAATAGCTTTCGAGGAAGCCGATGCGAAGGTAGCCGCCGCGTTCGTACAGGCCGATCGCGTGGTGGTTGTCGGTGCGGACCTCGAGTCGCAGGGCACGGCAGCGTCGCTGCCGTGCGGCGACTTCGGCCGCTTCGACCAGCACGGTGCCGATGCCCTTGCCGCGTGCCTCGGGCCGGGTAGCCAGCGAGTACAGCCGCGCCACGCTGCTGCGCTGGCGGAAAAACACCACGGCGGTGCCGAGGAACTGGCGATGATTGGCGCTGGCGACCAGCACCCGTGCCGAGGTGCTGTCCAGATGGCGGCGGTACTGCGCACGGCTCATGCGATCACTGTCGAAGGTGCGGTCTTCCAGCGCCACCAGGTCGTCAAGATCGGAGATTTCGGCGCGGCGGACGCGCACGTTGGCGGTAGCTGGGGGTGGGTGCATGCGATGGGGGCTTCCATGGCGGAACGGCGCGCGTCGCCGGCCGGGGTGGGGGGCGCCAGCGGCGAACTTTAGCAGGCGCGCCCCTGCACTGCCCGTGATGCCGCGGCGGATCACGCCGTTTATTCGCGCTTCAGTGCATTCGCTTGTGCGGGCGTGGCCCTGTGCCAAACTGCGCGCCTTGCCCGCCCCGCCGCCTGCCGCCGCTTGGCGTCCCGCCTTGTCCGCTCCGTCTGAGAACTGTCATGACCCGTCTGGTCATCGTTGTCGAAAAGGCCTCCGACTGGGGCTCGTACTACCCGTCCGTCGACGTGATGAGCGCGATGGACTACCTGCGCGAGCCGATCGGCGGCGACAACGAACGCACCCACGTGATCAACCTGTGCCGCAGCTACAAGTATCTGGGTGCGGGGTATTACGTGTCGCTGCTGGCCGAGGCGCGCGGGCACAAGGTGATGCCGTCGGTGCGCACGGTGAACGACCTGCGCCGTCGCTCGCTGTACGGCGTGGACATCGAGGATCTCAATCAGAAGCTGACCCGCTTTCTGCCCGCCGGCGGACGCGACACCACCGACTTCGGCATCGTGGTGTACTTCGGCGAGACCGGTTATCCGGCGCTGCAGGATCTGGCGCGTCAGGTGTTCGAGTCGTTTCCCTGCCCGCTGCTGCGAATCGAGTTCGAGCGTGAGCGCGTGTGGCAGGTCAGCTCGATCAAGCCGGTCGGCCTGCAGACGCTGAACGATGCGCAGGAGGACGCCTTCGCCGAGGAGCTCGACCGCTTCTCCAAGAAGCTGTGGCGCAAGCCACGGGCGCGCAAGCTGTTCCGCTACGACATCGCGATGCTGGTCGATCCGGCCGAGGCGATGCCGCCGTCGAACAAGAAGGCATTGAAGGAATTCATCGCCGCCGGCAAGTCGCTCGGCATCGAGGTCGACCCGATCGGCAAGAACGACTTTCAGCGGCTGGCCGAATACGACGGCCTGTTTATCCGCGAGACCACCGCCAGCGACAACCACACCTATCGCTTCGCCCACCGCGCGGAGAAGGAAGGCATGGTGGTGATCGACGATCCGACCTCGATCCTGCGTTGTACCAACAAGATCTTCCTCAACGACGTGATGGTGTCGCGCAAGCTGGCCGTGCCGCGCACCGAGATCCTCTACCGCGACGACAGCAAGGGCATGAAGGAGGTCGTCGCCAAGCTCGGCTTTCCGCTGGTGCTGAAGATCCCCGACGGCTCGTTCTCACGTGGCGTGGTCAAGGTGGAGAGCGAGCAGGCGCTGGCGCAGGCGGCCAGCAGCCTGTTCCAGCACAGCGCGCTGCTGCTGGCGCAGGAATACGTCTATACCGAATTCGACTGGCGCATCGGCGTGCTGAACCGCGAGCCGCTGTATGCGTGCAAATACTACATGTCGCGCGGCCACTGGCAGATCTACAACCACGGCGCCAAGGGCACCGCGAAAACCGGCGGTTTCGAGACGATCGCGATCGCCGATGCGCCGCCGGAGGTGGTCAAGCTGGCGCTGCGGGCGACTCAGGCGATCGGCGATGGTCTGTATGGCGTCGATCTGAAACAGGTCGGCAACAAGCCGGTGGTGATCGAGGTCAACGACAACCCGTCGATTGATGCAGGCGTCGAGGATGCCCATCTCGGTGATGAACTGTATCTGAGCATCATGCGCGAGTTCCTGCGCCGGATGGAGCGCAAGCGGCAGGGCACAGCCAACTGACTCTGCCGCGGCGTCAATGCCATATCGCGTGATGCGGCAGCGGGCGGCGCGGTCGCCGTCGTGCCAGCAGTCGGCGCGGCAGGCCCGGTTCCAGCCCCAGCAGGGCGATCAGCGGGGCGACCGCCAGCCAGAACGCCGGCGTCCAGCCCAACGTTTCAGTGTGCAGCGGCACCAGGGTGGTCAGCAGCAGCACGCTGCCGCCGAACAACCACGCTGTGGCAGCGGCCTGCAGGCGTTGACGGTCGATGGTGATGAGGGATTGCGGGCGCATCGGCAGGCTCCATTCGGCGGGTGATGGCCGCAGCCTGCGCGGCGCCCATCTCACCGTCTGCGACCGGTTTGCGATCGTGCTGTCCCGCGCGGTCGAGAGCATCGCCGGATGTCGCGCTGCACGCGGGCTGTAGAATGGCCGTCCGCACGATTGATGTGCGTCTTGCAACCTTGGGACATCCGCATGCAGCCCGCCCAGTTCGCCGTGTTCGGTCATCCGATCGGCCACAGCCTGTCGCCACAGATCCACCGCGCGTTTGCGCAGCAGTTCGGCATCGCGCTGGACTATCGCGCGATCGACGTGGCCCCGGCCGACTTTGCCGCCGCCGTGCAGCGTTTCTTTGCCGAGGACGGCGTGGGCGCCAATGTCACCCTGCCGCACAAGGCCGCCGCCTGCGCGCTGGCCAGTCAGCGCAGTCTGGCCGCCACCCGCGCCGGCACTGCGAACGTGCTGACCCGGCTGGAAGATGGCCAGCTGGCTGCACACAACACCGATGGCGCCGGCATGGTGCGCGACATCACCGAGCGCCACAGCGTGGATCTGCGCGGCCACGACGGGCTGCTGCTCGGTGCTGGCGGCGCGGCCCACGGCGTGGCATGGAACCTGCTGGATGCCGGCGTGGAGACGCTGACCATCGTCAACCGCTCGCCCGCCGCGGCCGACGCGCTGGCCGACGCGATCGGTGAGCCGGCGCGCGCCCATACCCGCTACTGGGAGGATCTGGCCGATCTCGGCAGCTTCGACCTGATCGTCAATGCGACGTCCGCCGGGGTATTGGGCGGCTCGCTGCAGCTGCCGTTCTCGCTGGCCGGCGCCCGCGCGCTCTGCTACGACCTGTCCTATGGCGTTGCCGCCAGCGGCTTTCTGGCTTGGGCGAAAACCGCTGGCGCGCGTTATGCGATCGATGGTCTGGGCATGCTGGTGGAAACCGCGGCCGACGCGTTCGAGCTGTGGCACGGCAAGCGGCCGCAGACCGATCCGGTCTATGCCCAGCTGCGCCGCCAATACAGTTGAATGCACTGCCCTGCAGGGTCGGTTGCGGCGCCTGCTGCATCGCGCCGTCGATCTCCTCGCCGATCCCCGGCATGCCGCTGGGCAAGCCGGCCGGCGTGCGCTGCATCCAGCTGACGGCGGACAACCGCTGCGCGATCTTCGGCCGTCCCGAGCGTCCGGCGGTGTGTGTCAGCCTGCGCGCGGAACCGGCCATGTGCGGCAGCGATCAGGGTCATGCCATGGCGTGGCTGGCGCGGCTGGAGGCGGCAACCCGCAACATTTGATTCGGAATCCGCGGACATCAGCGTCGGCAGCGATTCATCAGATTGCCACGAAGCGCCACTACCGTATCGGCACTGCCTCGATAGCCGATACCGGATGTGTGAGGCGCAACCCAAGCTCATGCAGGTGCCATGTCTCATATCGCCTTCTCCGTGCGGCAACGGCGCGGCCTGTTCACGGTTGGGTTTCTGGTGCTTGCCGTGCTGACCGTGGGCGCACTCTGGCGCAGCCATGCCTCAGCGCAGGCGGCGGAGCGCGCCGCTACCGACAACAGCAACGGCGTCACGGTCCTGCTTGGTCTGGCCGACAACGCATTTCACGACCGGCGGCTGGTTGCACCTGCCGGCAGCAATCTCTACGAGTTCTATCTCAGTGTTCTGCAGCTCGATTCGAGCAACCAGCTGGCGCTTGAGCGACTGCATGAAGCCTTTGTGCCGGCATGCGACGGCGTCGAACAGGACATCGGTCAGGGCAATCTGGATGAGGCACAACGCGAATTGCTGTTGCTGCACGAATACGACGCCAGCCGCGATCAGGGCAAGGACAGTTACAAGCTTCAGTTGCTCGGCGCCTATCTCGATGCCCAGCGCATGCTGTTGACCAGGCAGCACGAAGCGCAGGCCCGATTGATCGCGGAGCGCCAGGCAGGCGCGCCCAAAGGGGCGCACTGATCGCCTTTGCCCGGCGGTCAGTCGGCAGCGAGGTACTCGTCTTTCAGCCGCACATATTGGTCGGCGGAATAATGCAGCTGTTCGATCTGGCGATCGCTGAGCAGGCGTATGAACTTCGCCGGGCTGCCCAGCCACAGCTCCCGCTCGCCGACCACCTTGCCGGGCGGGATCACGCTGCCGGCGCCGACGAAGCCGTACTTCCGAACCACCGCGCCGTCGAGCACGGTGGCGTGCATGCCGATCAGGCAGTAGTCCTCGATCGTGCAGGCATGCACCACGGCGGCGTGACCGATGGTGACACCCGCGCCGATCAGGCACGGGAAGCCGCCTGGCGAATACGGGCCGTCGTGGGTGACATGCACGATGCTGCCGTCCTGGATGTTGCTGCGCGCGCCGACCCGGATGTGGTGCACGTCGCCGCGCAGCACCGCACCGGGCCAGATCGACACATCGTCGTTGAGCACCACGGCACCGATGACGGTGGCGCCCGGGTCGACATAGACGCGTTGACCGAGGGTGGGCCGCACGCCCTTGTAGCTGCGCAAATGATTCATCGTCACATTCTAGAGCCTTGGCCCCGCGAGGGCCGTCGGCCGTGCTTGATTTCGGGCGTGTGCGTCGCCACGCTTGAAACCTCCAAGGAGATTTCATGAACCACGACAACCCGTTGCTGGCCGACGACGTACTGCCGGCGTTTTCCCGCATTCGCCCCGAACATGTGGAGCCGGCGATCGACACGCTGCTGGCCGACTACCGCGATGCGATCGATGCGCTCACCGCGCCCGGCGCGCCGCACGATTTCGCCACCGTGATGCTGAGCCAGGAACGGCTGGAGCAGAAGCTGTCGCGTGCGTGGGCACCGGTCGGCCATCTGCATGCGGTGGCTGACAGCGATGCGCTGCGCAAGGTTTATGGTCCGGCCGAGGAAGCGCTGACCGAACACGCGATCGAGCTGGGACAGAACCGCGCGCTGTATGCGGCGGTGCAGGCGTTGGCCGATGCGCCGGATTTTGCCGGGCTGCCGCGCCCCGAGCGGGCGCTGGTCGAGCACGCATTGCGCGATTTCAGGTTGTCCGGCGTGGCACTGGAAGAGCCGGCGCGCACGCGGTTCCGCGCGATCGGCGTGGAGCTGTCCCGCCTGTCCACCGAATTTTCCAACGCGGTGCTCGACGCCAGCGAGGCGTGGCAAGAGCACATCACCGACGAACGCGACCTCGCCGGCATTCCCGAGTCCGGTCGGGCGGTGCTGCGCCAGTACGCGCTGGATCAGGAACTTGACGGGTACCTGGTGACGCTGAAGCAGCCCAGCGTGCAGGCCGTGCTCACCTATGCCGACAACCGGGGCCTGCGCGAGCGGGTGTACTGGGCTTACCAGACGCGCGCCTCGGACCAGGGCCCGGATGCCGGCAAGTTCGACAACTCCGCGCGCCTCGAGCAGATCATGGCGCTGCGGCACGAGGCAGCGCAGCTGCTGGGTTTCGCCAATGCCGCCGAGGAATCGCTGGCCACCAAGATGGCCGCCTCACCGACCGAGGTGATGGAGTTCCTGCACGATCTGGCCGCCCGCGCCAAACCGGTCGCGCAGCGTGAATTGGCGACGCTGCGCGAATTCGCCCGTGCCGAACTGAAGCTCGACACGCTGGAGTCCTGGGATGTCGGCTATGCCTCGGAAAAGTTGCGTCAGCGGCAGTACGCACTGGACGAGGAGCAGCTCAAGCCGTACTTCCCGTTGCCGGCAGTGATCGATGGCTTGTTCGGTCTGACCCACAGGCTCTACGGAATCACGTTGGCGCTGCGCGAGGGCGTCGATGTGTGGCATCCGGACGTGCGCTATTACGACGTGCGCGATGCCGACGGGCGCGTGTTCGCCGGTGCCTATCTCGATCTGTACGCACGCAACGGCAAGCGGGGTGGCGCCTGGATGGATGTCTGCCGCGCCCGCTTCGACGATGGCGAGCATCTGCAGCTGCCGGTGGCATT
The DNA here is from genome assembly GCA_026193555.1 of Rhodanobacter sp. Classification (GTDB taxonomy): domain Bacteria; phylum Pseudomonadota; class Gammaproteobacteria; order Xanthomonadales; family Rhodanobacteraceae; genus Rhodanobacter. The sequence goes on along the minus strand of JAPHUU010000311.1, from coordinate 2,914 downwards.
TCTCACCTGCAATTTCGCGCCACCGACCGAGGGCAAGCCGGCCCTGCTCACGCATGACGACGTGCTGACCTTGTTCCATGAATTCGGCCACGGCCTGCATCACCTGCTGACCGGGATCGCGCTGCCGTCGATCGGTGGCATCGAGGGTGTCGAGTGGGACGCAGTGGAGCTGCCCAGCCAGTTCATGGAGAACTTCGGCTGGAACCGCGAGGCGCTCGACTTGTTTGCACGCCACTACGAGACCGGCGAGCCGCTGCCCGACGAGCTGTTCCAGCGCATGCTGGCCGCCCGTCACTTCCACGCCGGCCTGTTCCTGGTGCGCCAGCTGGAATTCGCGTTGTTCGACTTCACCCTGCACCTGGAATTCGACCCCGCTGAAGGCGCCCGCACCCTGGCCGTGCTGGAGCGGGTTCGCAAGCAGGTGGCGGTGCTGCACCCACCGGCATGGCAGCGCTTCCCGCACGGTTTCAGCCATGTCTTCGCCGGTGGCTATGCGGCCGGCTACTACAGTTACCTGTGGGCCGAACTGCTGTCCGCCGACGCGTTTGGCGAGTTCGAGGACCGTGCCACCGAGACCGGCAGCGTGATCGACCGTGCCACCGGCGAGCGCTTCCGCCGTGAGGTGCTGTCGATCGGCGCCAGCCGTCCCGCGCTGGAAAGCTTCATCGCATTTCGTGGGCGCAAGCCGGAGCCCGAGGCATTGTTGCGCAGTCACGGACTGGTGTAGTCAGCGAGCATCGGGGTTTGTTCCGCGAACCTCGATGCTCCCTTCCTGCCCGGTGGGACGAAGCCCTGGTGCAACGACCGGATCTGTACATGTGCCAGGTGCAGCTTCGCAAAAAGCGGACAAAAAAAAGCCCGCCGAAGCGGGCTTTTTCAGATCGCTTGGGTCCGTATGGACTCAGGCAACCTGGACTTCTTCAGCCTGCAGGCCTTTCTGGCCCTTGGTGACGATGAACGTGACGCGCTGACCTTCTTGCAGGGACTTGAAGCCCGTGCCCTGGATCGCGCGAAAATGCACGAACAGGTCATCACCGCTTTCCGGCGTGATGAAGCCAAAACCCTTGGCGTCGTTGAACCACTTGACTGTACCGCTCTGACGATCCGACATGTAACTATACCTTTGAAGCTAGTGATGGTTTGCGGGCCATGGTGCGCTGCACCTGGCCGCAAAAGGAGCAGCACATCGCGAACAATCCGGATGGCTGCCTTGCGAGCATACACCCGAAAGTTCCGTTTCGGTGGGTTTGTTTGCATATCTGGCAAGGAGGCAAGTCATTGCCGGTTCAATTTCATCGCTTTTCGCCAATGTCGCCGTCGAAGATCCCCTGACCGGCATGCGATACGGCGTGCCGGTCAGGGCGCATCCCTTACAATATGTACGATGAAGATTGCCTCCTGGAACGTCAACTCGCTGAAGGTGCGCCTGCCGCACCTGACCCAGTGGCTGGCCGACGCAAAGCCGGACATCGTGGCCCTGCAGGAAACCAAGCTGGAGGACGCGAAGTTTCCGGTCGACGAACTGGCCGCGGCGGGCTATCACGCGGTGTGCTCGGGCCAGAAAACCTACAACGGTGTGGCGATCCTCGCCCGTGAGCAGCCCCGTGACATCGTCACCGACATCCCCGGGCTGGACGACCCGCAACGGCGGATTCTGGCGGCGACGATCGGCGAGTTGCGCGTGGTCGATCTTTACGTGGTCAACGGCAAGGCGGTCGGCGACGAGAAATACGCCTACAAGCTGGACTGGCTGGCCAAGGTGCGGGAGTTCCTGGCCAGTGAACTGAAGCGTCATCCCAGGCTGGTGGTGCTGGGCGACTTCAATATCTGCCCGGACGACCGCGACGTCTATGATCCGGTCGCCTGGGGCGAGGACATCCTGTGCTCGCCGCCCGAGCGCGCTGCGCTGAAGGCGATCACCGACCTCGGCCTGCACGACAGTTTCCGCTTGTTCGAAGCGGGCGCTGAACATTACAGCTGGTGGGACTATCGGCAGGCCGCATTCCGTCGCAACATGGGTCTGCGCATCGACCTGATCCTGATCGGCGAGGCATTGAAGCTGGCTGCCACCGTGGCGACCATTGATCGCGAACCGCGTCGCTGGGAACGCCCCTCCGATCACACTCCGGTGACGCTGGAACTGGATATCTGACCGTATGACTGCAAAGACCGAATGGCCCAGCTCGCTGGACGACAACGAACTGGACGAGCTGGATCGCTATCTGCGCGCGCATACCGGCGAAGGCGACCTGTTGCTGGACGGTGTGCACGGCCTGCTCAGCGTGTTGGCGGTGGGGCCGCTGCTGGTGCTGCCGGATGAATGGCTGCACGAAGTGCTGCATGAGCCGTTCGCCGACGAGGCCGAAGGCAATCGCGTGCTGGCCCTGCTGGCCAAGCTCAACGATTCGATCAGCGCCGAACTCGATGTCGACGCCTATGAGCCGATCCTCGGCGAAGTCGAGCTGGAAACCGGGCCGATGCTGTCGGCTGCGGGCTGGTGCGAGGGCTTCAGCCGCGGCATTGATCTACGTGCCGCGCTGTGGGAAAACCGGCTGGCCGAGGATCCGCAACTGATGGAGCTGCTCGGCCCGGTGATGGCGCTGGCGGTGGACGAGGGCATCCTCAGCGCCGATACCGAGTTCGAGAAACTCAGCGAGGACGAGTACGACGAGTGCCTCTCGCAGGTGCCGACGGTGCTTGCTGCCGTCAACCATTACTGGCAGGCGAAGCCAGCCACCGAGGCCGAGGTCGAGGCCATGGTGCTGCAGCAACCGGCTGGACAAAAGCAAGATGACAACGCGCCGCCACGTCAGCGCAGCGGGCACTGGGTGCATTGAGCGGACTGCCATGCTGGCGAAACAGACTGTTCATGCCGCGGGGCTTGGCGGCAGACGGCGACAGGGTCATGTTGGCG
>JAPHUU010000289.1 GCA_026193555.1 Rhodanobacter sp. | reverse complement strand
GCCGATCGCGCAGCCGCCGGGCAGCGACACCTCGGCCTGGCCGAAACGGGCAACCAGCGGGCCCAGCACCAGGATCGAGGCCCGCATCGTGCGCACCAGATCGTATGGCGCGATGCAGGTGTTGGTGGTGCGCGGGTCGACATGCATCTTCATGCGGTCGTCCAGCACCAGCTGTACACCCATCTGGCCCAGCAGTTCGATGAAGGTGGTGACATCGTGCAGATGCGGCACGTTGCCGATGCTGACCGGCTCATCGGCCAGCAGGCAGGCTGCGAGGATCGGCAACACGGCGTTCTTGGCGCCGGAAATGCCGACCTCGCCATTGAGTGGCGTGCCGCCACTGATCAGGATCTTGGCCATCGTTTTCCTTCAAAAAATGCAGGCGGAATGCGGCTGCGCGCGTTATCGGCGCGCCGCGACTTCCTCGGGTGTCAGGGTTTTCAGCGCCAGCGCATGGATCGCGCCGCCCATCAGGTCGCCCAGGGTGGCATAGACCATTCGATGCCGCGCCAGCGGCAACTTGCCGGCAAACTGGCTGGCGACCACGGTGGCCTCGAAATGCACGCCATCGGCGCCATCGACCTCAACCTGTGCACCGGGCAATCCGTTTTCGATCAGTGCCTGGATGCTGGCTGAGTCCATCGGGGGGAGTCCATTGGGGGAAAGTCGGCGAAACAGCGGATTCGAACGCCGGTTGAATCCAACGCGCGGACATATGACGTTAAAATGCGAATATGCCATGGTAATGGAAATTCTCTGGCACAGAAACGACAACGCGCTCCGATCGACACCGTCGACGAGGCGAGCTATCCGCGCCGCCCGTCACCCGATCATCGCCCCATTCCACGAGCCGACATGAACGCACGCATCGTTCCACCTGCCGTCAACGCGCTGAATCCCGACGCCATCGTGCACAGCGCCCGCACGGTGATTGCCACCGAAGCGACCGCGATCCATGCCCTGGAGTCGCGTATCGGGCCGGAATTCGTCGCGGCCTGCCGGCTGATCCTGGAATGCAAGGGACGCGTCGTGGTCAGCGGCATGGGCAAGTCCGGGCATGTCGCGCGCAAGATCGCCGCCACCCTCGCCTCCACCGGCACCCCGGCGTTCTTCGTGCATCCGGGCGAGGCCAGTCATGGCGACCTGGGCATGATCCTGCCGCAGGACGTGGTGCTGGCACTGTCCTATTCCGGCGAAACCGATGAACTGCTGTTCATCCTGCCGGTGATCAAGCGCCAGGGCATCCCGCTGATCGCGATCACCGGCAAGCCGGGCTCGTCACTGGCCCGCGAGGCCGACGTCCACCTGGATGGCAGCATCTCCAGCGAGGCCTGCCCGCTGGGACTGGCGCCGACCACCAGTACCTCGGTAGCGCTGGTGCTGGGCGACGCCCTGGCGATCGCGCTGCTGGAGGCTCGTGGTTTCACGTCGGACGATTTCGCCCGCTCGCATCCGGCCGGCAGCCTGGGCCGACGCCTGCTGCTGCACATCAGCGACCTGATGCATACCGGCGACGACATACCCCGCGTGCCGCCGGACGCCAACCTGACCGCCGCGCTGGTCGAAATGACCCGCAAGCACCTCGGGATGACCGCCGTGGTCGACGCCGACCAGCGCCTGCTGGGCGTGTTCACCGACGGCGACCTGCGCCGCGCACTGGATGATGATGGGGTCGATCTGCGCGGCGCCACGGTCGCCGAACTGATGACCCGCGGCCCCAAGACGATCCATGCCGACAAGCTGGCCGTGGAAGCGGCACAGCTGATGGAGAAGCACCAGATCCATGCGCTGCTGGTGGTTGACGATGAACAGCGCGTAGTCGGCGCGTTGAACATTCATGATCTGCTCCGTGCGCGTGTGGTCTGATTCGTCTCGACGAATCAGACAAGTCAGACAAGCCCGCTCTTTAGCGCTTTACGCAATGAAACCCCAGACCGTGCCTACCTCCCCCTATCTCGCCAACCTCACCAGCGACATCCTCGCCCGCGCCGCCAAGATCCGGCTGGTGGTGTTCGACGTCGATGGCACCTTGACCGATGGCCGCCTGTGGTACGGCGAGGATGGCCGTGAGACGAAGGTGTTTCACGTGCACGACGGTCTCGGCATGAAGCAGCTGCAGGCGCACGGCATCCAGGTGGCGATCATCACTGCACGGATCAGCCACCCGGTGGCACTGCGGGCCGAGGAACTGGACATCACTCACCTGTATCAAGGTCAGTCCGACAAGCGCGCCTGCCTGCGGGAATTGCTGGACGCACTGAAACTGGCGCCGGAACAGGCCGCTTTTGTCGGTGATGATCTGCCCGATCTGGCGCCGATGCGACTGGCTGGATTCGCGGTCGCGGTGGCCAACGCGCATCCGTCGGTCAGCACGCAGGCGCACTGGCAGACTTCCCGCGGCGGTGGCCGCGGCGCGGCGCGCGAGGTCTGCGACCTGATCCTGCATGCACAGGGCAAAACCGACGCCGAGCGGGAACGCTGGGAATGAGTCTGAGACGCTACCTGCGGGACCGGCGCCTGCCACTCGCCACCGTCCTGCTGGCCGTTGCCGGGGGAGTGATCCAGTTGCTGCTGTGGTGGATGGGGCCAGCCCCCAAACCCAACGATGTCGTCGGACCACCCCGCTCGGGCTACACGCTCAACAATGCCCGCGTGACCGAGTACAACCTCGATGGCAAACCCGGCCTGCGCGTTCAGTCACCGCATCTCGAGCGACGCGAGGGCGACGACTCGCTTTACCTCAATGCGCCGAAGTTCCAGATGCCCGCCAAGCAGGCCGGCGCATCCGACTGGCAAGGTGAGGCGCTGTACGGCTGGGTCAACAAGGCCGGCACCCTGCTCAAGTTGCAGGGGCCGGTCACGATATACCGACCGGCCTTCACCGACGCACGCGGCATCGTGCAACCGGAAACCTCCATCCACACGTCCGAAGTGACCGCATGGCCGAAGGAAAACCGCATGGCGACCGCGGAACCGACGCATGTCGTGCAGGGCGCCCGTACAATGGACGGGATCGGCATGCGTGCCAGTCTCAATGACAATCATCTGGAGCTGCTCGATGCTTCCCACATCATCTTCCCGCCACGCGCACGCAAGGTATTTCCGACTCGGCCTGCTCCTGCTCGGCCTGCTTCTGCTGCAGCCGGCGATGGCCAGACAGGATGACCGCCAGAAGCCGATGGACATGCGCGCCGTGCACACGGATGGCTTCTACAACCCGAACAGTGTCACCACCCTGTCCGGCCAGGTCGTCATTGCCCAGGGCACGTTGAAGGTCACCGGTGATCTGGCGAAGATCTACGTGGACGCGGATCAGCAGATCAGCCGCATCGTGATCACCGGCAAGCCGGCACATATCCAGCAGTTGGACGACCACGGCAACCTGATGGCCGGCGACGCCCTCACCCTGGACTACGACAACGTCAACGGCATTGCCACCCTGATCACCCAGGCGGTGGTGCGACAGCAAGGGCGTGGCGAGGCGCATGGCGACAAGCTGACCTACAACACCCAGACCAGCGAGATGACCGGCAGCAGCGGCAGCGATGGTTTGGTGCACATGATCTTCCTGCCCAAGCCGAAACCGTCGACGGCGCCAGCCGCTGGCAGCAAGCCCGCGCCCGCGGCCAGCACCAGCCAGCTGCCGCAGGGGCAGCCCTGATCCATGCTATCCGCCGAAGGTCTGCAAAAAAGCTTCAAGGCGCGCCAAGTGGTGCGCGACTTTGCCTTCTCGATCCGCGAAGGCGAAGTGGTCGGCCTGCTCGGCCCCAATGGCGCCGGCAAGACCACCTGTTTCTACATGGTGGTGGGCCTGATCGAGGCCGATGCCGGCACGATCACGCTGGACAAGCAGGACATCACCGGGCTGCCGATGCATACACGGGCCAAGATGGGTATCGGCTACCTGCCGCAGGAGGCCTCGGTGTTCCGCCGCCTCAGCGTGGCCGACAACATCATGGCCGTGCTGGAACTGCGCGAAGGCCTCAGCGCCCAGCAGCGCACCAGCGAGCAGGAAAGCCTGCTGGACGAGTTGAAGATCGCGCATATCGCCGGCCAGAAAGGCATCAGTCTGTCCGGTGGCGAGCGTCGGCGGGTGGAGATTGCCCGCGCGCTGGCCGCGCAACCGCGCTACATGCTGCTGGACGAGCCATTCGCCGGGGTCGACCCGATCTCGGTTGGCGAAATCCAGCGCATCGTGCGGCATCTGAAGGAACGCGGCATCGGCGTACTGATCACCGATCACAATGTGCGCGAGACATTGGGTATCTGCGACCGCGCGTATATTCTGAATGAAGGCGAAGTCCTGTCGCGCGGCACGCCGGCACACATTCTGGCCGACGAGAAAGTGCGTGAAGTCTATCTGGGTCGCGAATTCCGTCTTTGACACTCCGAATGATCGTTAATGCGCGGTTCGTGGCGTGGGGCTATGGCTGCATCCGAAAGCACGCGCTAGGATGGTGGCAAGTTCCTTCGATCCGGCTGGCATGAAACCCGCACTACAGTTTCGCCTCCATCAGCAACTGACCCTGACGCCTCAATTACAGCAGGCGATTCGCCTGTTGCAGCTGTCGCAACTGGAGCTGGAGGCCGAGTTGCGGCAGATCGCCGAAAGCAACCCGTTGCTCGAATTTGCCGAGGAAGTCGAGGACGAGGAACCGGGCGATGG
>JAPHUU010000385.1 GCA_026193555.1 Rhodanobacter sp. | reverse complement strand
CGCGTACGCTCTTGCCGGCTTTGCCGTTCACCTCGAGCAGCAGGTCGAGATAGGGATTGTCCACCGCCACCTTGCTGGTGATTCGGATCACCTGATGGCCGGCGCCGGCATTGGCCACGCTGAAGTTGAGCGGGATCGAGGTACGCCCGCCCACGATGCCGGCACGGTCGAAATCTTCACTGGAAGCCAACTGCACGGTGAGGCCTTTCAGCTCTCCCGAATAGGCCGCGTGCAGCGGGATTTCAGCCAGCAAGGGCTGTCCCAACGCCGACTTGATCTGGATCTGGCCCAGGTCCAGCGCGATGACCTGACTGCTGCCAAGCACCAGCGCCATCAGCATCGACAACTTCAATGAACGGTTCATCAGTGTTCCCCCAACAATCTCTGGCACCCATCACGGTGTCGTCGCGATGGCGACAACGGCTCCAAACCAGGTGCCACTTTAGTTACATGCAGGCCAATCAACAATAGCTGCGGCGAATACTTGCAGCATATTGCTGTAGTGGGTTCTCATTAAAACATCACTCAAGGCGACCCCGCCCCCGGCTTGGTGGCCTGGATTGCCTGCAATTGTCGCCGCAATTCGATGATCGCTCGATCTTGCTGCCGCAGCCGCTCGCTGGCCTTTCGACTATCAGACTCTTGTTTGTCAACCGTTTTTCTCAACCGTCTGACCTCAGCCTCACGCTTCGACAGTTGCCGCTCGACCTTGGCCGACGGCGCCTGCGTCGAAGCCGCCGCATGATTGTTCGCCGACGGCAACGGCTGCTGGCCATGGCCAGCCCATGCCAGCGATGACCACTGCAAACATACCCAGCCTGCCCATTGCCAGCCACGCATTGCCCATGCTCCTCGATGGTTACAGCCCGATGATTACAGATAATCCTCGATCAGCAATTCGGCAATCTGCACGGCATTGAGCGCAGCGCCCTTGCGAATATTGTCCGAGACGATCCACAGATCCAGCCCTCGTTCATGCGAGATGTCTTCGCGTATGCGCCCCACAAACACCGCATCGTGGCCTGCCGCCTCGCCCACCGGGGTCGGATAGCCCCCCGGTTTGCGCTCGTCGACCACGGTCACACCCGGTGCCTGTTGCAGGAGCTCGCGAGCCTGTTCGGCGGAGATCTTGTCGGTCGTTTCGATATGTACCGCCTCGGAATGACCATAGAACACCGGCACACGCACCGCGGTCGGATTCACCTGGATCGAGTCGTCCTCCAGGATCTTGTGGGTCTCCCACACCAGCTTCATTTCTTCCTTGGTGTAACCATTCGGCTGGAAATCGTCGATCTGCGGTATCACATTGAACGCGATCTGCGCAGGGAATTTCTTGCCCGGCTCCACGCTTTGGAAGTTCAGCAGTGCCGCGGTCTGCTGACCCAGCTCCTCCATTCCCGTGCGGCCGGCGCCGGAAACCGACTGGTAGGTGGCGATATTGATCCGCTCGATGCGCACCGCCCGATGGATCGGCGCCAGCGCCACCAGCAACTGCATGGTCGAGCAGTTCGGGTTGGCGATGATCCCGCGGCGGGTGTACTCGGCAATCGCGTGCGGGTTGACCTCGCTCACCACCAGCGGGATGTCGTCCTGATAGCGGAACTCGGAGGTGTTGTCGATCACCACCGCACCGGCTGCCGCCGCGCGCGGCGCGTGCTCGCGGCTGACCGACCCGCCGGCCGAGAAGAAGGCGATGTCGACCCCCGCGAAATCATAGGTGTCCAGCAATTGGACGGTGACCTGCTGGCCGGCAAAGCTGACCTTGCCACCCGCCGAACGCTCGCTGGCCAGCGGTACCAGCTCGCTGACCGGGAAATCGCGCTCGGCGAGGATCGCCAGCAGGGCTTCGCCGACCGCGCCGGTGGCGCCGACCATCGCAACTTTGTAACTGCTCTTCAGGCTCATGGAATTGTGCTTTCTTCTTTGGATTTGGGTAAATGACCGTCCGGGCTTCAGCCTGCACGGTCGCTATCAAGGAGTGTCAGACATCAGCGGCGATAACTGACACCGCGCACGGCAATGGTTCTGATTTCCTCGGGACCATGCGATGGCGCCCGTCCGGGCCGCTCCCACCGGCTCAAGGAATCCGCGGCTCGACCACGCCGACATCACCGCACTGGGCGCGATGGCGCAAGGCATGATCGACCAGCACCAGCGCCATCATCGCCTCGGCGATCGGGGTGGCGCGGATGCCGACGCACGGGTCGTGCCGGCCCTTGGTCACCACCTCGGCCGGTTCACCGGCCAGGTTCACGCTGTGACCGGGGATCAGGATGCTTGAGGTCGGCTTCAGCGCGATCGATGCGGTGACCGGCTGGCCACTGCTGATACCGCCCAGAATGCCGCCGGCATGGTTGGACGCGAAGCCATCCATGCTCATTTCATCGCGATGCTGGCTGCCGCGCTGGGCGACCGCGGCGAAACCGTCGCCGACCTCAACCCCCTTGACCGCATTGATCGACATCAGCGCGCTGGCCAGGTCACCGTCGAGCTTGCCGTAGATCGGCTCGCCCCAGCCCGGCGGCACGCCATCGGCCACCACGTTGACGCGGGCGCCGACCGAGTCGCCGGACTTGCGCAAGGCATTGATGCAGGCCTCCAGCGCCGGTACCTGCGCCATGTCCGGCCAGAAGAACGGATTCTGCTCCACCGCCGCCCAGTCGAACGCGTCCGGCGTGATCTCGCCGATCTGGGCCAGATAGCCGCGCACGCGCACGCCATGACGCTCGGCCAGCCACTTCTTGGCGACCACGCCGGCAGCCACCCGCATGGTGGTTTCGCGTGCCGAGGAACGGCCGCCGCCGCGCGGGTCGCGGATGCCGTATTTCTGCCAGTAGGTGTAGTCGGCGTGACCGGGGCGGAAGGTCGACACGATGTCGCCGTAGTCCTTGCTGCGCTGATCGGTGTTGCGGATCAGCAGCGCGATCGGCGTGCCGGTGGTCCGGCCCTCGTAGACGCCCGACAGGATTTCCACCTCGTCCGCCTCGTGTCGCTGCGAGGTATAGCCGCTGCGGCCGGTGGCACGGCGGTCAAGATCCTCGCGAAACTCCTCCGCGCTGATCGGCAGCCCCGGCGGACAACCATCGATCACGCAGCCGATCGCCGGCCCATGGCTTTCGCCAAAGGTGGTGACGGTGAACAGCTTGCCGAAGGAATTGCTGGACATGATCTAAATGGACGTCCGAATGAGAACCGGTGCAGCTTAGCGCGATAACGCCCTCAACGCGCCATTCAGGCGTTTCGCCCCTGCCATTCCCTCGCCAGCAGGGCGAACACCACGTCGTCGACCCACTCGCCATGCAACCACAGGCTTTCGTGGAAATGCGCCTCCTGGCGCATTTCCAGCGAGCGCAGCATGGCCATGCTGGCCACATTGCGCGGATCGACCGAGGCGTGGATGCGATGCCAGCCGAGGCGGTCGAATACCAGCTCGAATGCCGCGCGCAGCGCCTCCCCGGCATACCCCCGGGTCTGGAAGGCGGGCGCGATCGTGATGCCGACTTCACCCGACCCATGGGCATCGGACGGCACGTGCAGACCCAGGTCACCGATCAGCTGACCGCCTTCACGCAAGCGAATCGCCCGTTGCCACCAGCCGTCCGGCGTGTCCAGCGAGGCACCACGCTGGCGAGCGATGAAATCGCCTGCCTCGGCGACACTCGCCGGACGCCAGCCCTGGAATCGCGCAACATCCGGATCGGCCCGATAGGCGAACAACGCCGCCGCATCGTCAGCGTGCAGGGCATCGAGTCGCAGCCTGGGCGTATCGATCTGCACGGCAGTCCCGGCTCAGGCCGGATTGCGCGCGGCCGCAGCGGCGCGAATCGAAGCGGCGTGCTCGACCAGGTCGCGCCGCTCCAGCGCGAACACGCCCATCGCGCCCACCTTGAACTCGATCCACACGAACGGCACCCGTGGCAGCAGGGCGGCCAGCGCGTGTTCGCTCTCGCCCACTTCGACGACCAGCAGACCGTCATCGGTGAGATGATCTGCCGCCTGATCGAGCATGCGCAGGCACAGATCCAGCCCGTCCTCACCCGAGGTCAGCCCAAGCTTGGGTTCATGGCGGTATTCGCCGGGCAGCGCGAGGTACTCGTCCTCGGTGACATACGGCGGATTGGACACGATCAGGTCATAACGGCGGCCCTGCAGCCCGGCAAACAGGTCGGACTTGATCGCCTCGACCCGCCCCTCGAGGTGCTGGAACACGATGTTCTCGCGTGCCAGCGACAGCGCCTCCTCGCTGATGTCGACGATGTCGACCCGCCAGTCCGGGTTGTACTCGGCCATGGCGATGCCGATGCAGCCCGAGCCGGTGCACAGGTCCAGCGCGTGCTCGATGTGCCGCTCGTCCAGCCACGGTGCAAAACCCGATTCGATCAGTTCGGCGATCGGCGAGCGCGGCACCAGGGCGCGGCGATCGCTCTTGAACTTCAACCCCGCGAACCAGGTCTCGCCGACCAGATAGGCCACCGGCAGCCGCTCGCTGACCCGGCGCTCGATCAGCGCCAGCACGTTGTCGCGCTCCGCCGCGGTGAGCCTGCCGGCGCCATAGGCTGGCGGGATGTCCGGCGGCAGATGCAGGCTGGCCAGCACCAGGTGGGTGGCCTCGTCGATCGGGTTGTCGTGGCTGTGGCCGAAGGTCAGCCCGGCGGCCGAAAAGCGACTGGCGCCGTAACGGATGAAGTCGATGATGGAAGCGAGTTCGGCGGTCACGGCGATCCTGGTCATGCGGGGCAAGGCGGCCGGGCAGTATAAAGCCAGCGAGCAGGATCGCCGGCGGCTTCTCTATACTGGGCGGATGACTTTCAAAGTATTCCTGCAGTACCTCCTGCCCCACCGCGCGCTGTCGCGGGTGGTCTACCAGGCCACCCGATGGACGTTCGGGCCGTGGAAGAACTGGCTGATCGGCACCATCGTGCGCAACTACCGGGTCAACATGGCCGAGGCGGCGCAGCCCGACCCGCTGGCCTACCCGCACTTCAACGCCTTTTTCACCCGCGAGCTGCGCGACGATGCGCGCGTGGCCGATGCCGACCCCGCGGCCCTGCTGTGTCCCGCCGACGGCCGCAT
>JAPHUU010000325.1 GCA_026193555.1 Rhodanobacter sp. | reverse complement strand
TACTCAGACGATCCGTCCGCCCAGGTTGGCGATGCCTTGCAGTTCGGCCTCGAAATGGTCGCCCCGCTGAAGTGCAGCCACCCCGGCCGGGGTGCCGGTGAAGATCAGGTCGCCGGCCTTCAATTCGAACAGCTGCGACAGGGCCGCGATGATCTCCGGCACGCCGTGGACCATCTCGCCGAGCCGGGTCTGCTGGCGCAGCTCGCCATTCACGCGCAGCTGCAGCAGGGTATCCGGCCCCGGTGTCGCCTCGTTGGCGGGGCGCAACGCGGAAACCGGCGCCGAGTGATCGAACGCCTTGGCCACGTCCCATGGATGGCTCTTCGCCTTGGCCTGCGCCTGCAGATCACGGCGGGTCAGGTCCAGGCCCACGCCATAACCCCAGATCAGCGCGCTGGCCTGCTCCGGCGCGAGGTCGCGGCCAGCGCTGCCCAGCGCCACCACCATTTCCACTTCGTGGTGCAGATCGTTGGTGGCCTGCGGATAGGGCACGTCGGCACCGTCGCTGACCACCGCATCGGCCGGCTTGCAGAAGAACATCGGTGCGGACTTGTCCACGCTGGCGCCCATCTCGCGCGCATGCTCGGCATAGTTTCTGCCGATGCAAAACACGCGGCGGATCGGAAAGCGCTGGTCGCTGCCGATGATCGGCAGGCTCGGCAAGGCATGGGGTGCGAGAGCATGGTTCATGAGGCCAAGCGTAGCAAACCGGCGCCCTTGCGGGACACCATGCCTGCATGGATGACATCTCTGTCATCGACGATGGCGGATGATGCACCCCGAGAGTGACGTCGCCGACCAGCAAACTTGCATGCATGGGCAGCCGACCCTGAAGGACGGGAGCAAGCATGGACAACGCCGATCTGTTGAAGGAGTTGCGCATCGACCGCAGTCAGCGCGAAGAGCCGGGCCCGGGCGAGCACCGTCGCGCATGGATCATCGCTGCCGTTGTCGGGTTGCTGTTGCTGCTCGGTGGCGCGGGATGGCTGTTTCTTGGCCAGCGCGCGATAACGGTGCAGACCGCGCAGGCCGTGTCGCCCGCGAGCGGCAGCGAAGCGGGGACGGTGCTGCAGGCCACCGGCTATGTCACCGCGCGGCGGCAGGCCACGGTGTCGGCGCAGATCACCGGCACCCTGACCGCGGTGTTGATCGAGGAGGGCGATCATGTCGGCAAAGGCCAGGTGATGGCGCGCCTGGACGACAGTGCCTACAAGGCGGCGCTGGACACGGCCACGGCACAGGCGGCCTCGGCCCATGCGCTGGTGGCGCAGTTCCAGGCGCAGCTGGCGCAGAACCGGCGCGACCTGCAACGTCAGCAGGTGCTGGCCGCGCGGGGGCTGGTATCGAAACAGGCCGCCGAGCAGGCCCGCACCCTGGTGGACAGCGCGCGCGCCCAGCTGGCGTCGCAGCGGAAACAGGCGGCCTCGGCCGCCGCGCAGGTGACCCAGGCCAGGGTCAATTTCGATTACTGCGTGGTGCGTGCGCCATTCGCCGGTGTGATCACCTCCAAGGACGCCCAGGTCGGCGAGATCATCTCGCCATTCTCCGCCGGCGGTGGCTTCACCCGCACCGGGGTGGGCACCATCGTCGACATGGATTCGCTGGAAGTCGACGTGGACGTCAACGAGGCCTACATCGGCCGGGTCAAGCCGGAGATGCCGGCCGAGGCGGTGCTGGATGCGTATCCCGACTGGAACATCCCTGCCCATGTGATCGCGATCGTGCCCGCCGCCGACCGCGGCAAGGCCACGGTCAAGGTGCGCGTGGCGCTGGAGCAGAAGGACGCGCGCATCGTGCCGAACATGGGCGTGCGCGTGTCTTTCCTGGAGCAGAAGGCGCCGGCCAACGCCAAGGCGCCGCAGGGTGTGCTGGTGCCAGCCGATGCCATCGTGCAGCGGGAGGGTCACAGCGTGGTGTTCATCGTCACGGGCGGCAGGGCCGCGCAACGCAAGGTCACGCCGGCGCCACAGAGCTATGGCGACCTCAGACTGTTGCCCGCAGCGGTGGACGTCGGCGACAGCGTGGTGGTGTCGCCACCCGATGCACTGCACGACGGTTCGGCGGTAGAGGCGAGGAACGCTACCCGGCAATGAATCCCGGGGATCGGCAAATCCTTTTCCCGTGCGACGAATGCCTGACTCACCAAGAGGACATGCCATGGGCATCTTGATCGAAATTCGTGACCTCGCGAAGGTCTACGAGCGCGGCAAGCAGAGAGTGGAAGTGCTGCACCACATCAATCTCGACATCGCCGAGGGTGACTACCTGGCCCTGATGGGACCGTCGGGTTCGGGCAAGACCACCCTGCTCAACCTGATCGGTGGGCTGGACAGTGCCAGTGCCGGCAGCATCAGCGTGGGTGGTCTGCGCATCGACCAGCTCGGTGCCGGCTCACTGGCCAAGTGGCGCGCGTCCAACGTGGGCTTCATTTTTCAGTTCTACAACCTG
>JAPHUU010000079.1 GCA_026193555.1 Rhodanobacter sp. | reverse complement strand
TGCCGTGGCGGTACTGGCCGAAGACACCTGGTCTGCGCTGCAGGGCCGTCAGAAACTCAAGCTGGAATGGAAGCCCGGCGCCAGCGGCAGCGAAAGCAGTGAAGCGCTGGAGCAGCAGGCCAGTGCGCTGGTCGGTGGCGACGTCGCGCCCACGGTGCGGGTACGCAACGACGGCGATGTCGATGCCGCCGGCAAGAAGGCCGCGCGCCGGCTGCAAGCCACCTACTACCAGCCGTGGCTGGCACATGCCACCGCCGAGCCGATGAACTGCCTGGTGCGGCTGGACAAGGACAGCGCCAGCCTGGTCGTGCCCACCCAGGCGCCGCAGCGGGCGTGGGCCGTGGTGCAGCGGCTCACCGGACTCGCCCCGTCGCAGATCGAGATCAAGGTGCCGCGCGTGGGTGGCGGCTACGGTCGCCGGCTCGATCACGACTTCGTCGCCGAGGCGGTGATCCTGGCCCAGCTGATGAACCGGCCGATACGCCTGCTGTGGACCCGCGAGCAGGACCTCAGCCACGACTACTACCGCTCCGGCTGCGTGCACCAGTTCGCGGCGGTGATCGACCGCAGGCGCAACGTCATCGGCTGGAACCAGCGCATGGCCAGCGCCTCGGCACTGGCGCATCGCGGCGCGCCCGACAACCGGCTATGGACGTCCGAACTGCAGGCCGACCAGCTGCCGGCCGGACTGATCCCCCATTTCCGCAGCGACTGGTACGGCCAGGACTCGGCGATCCGGCGCGGGCCGTTCCGCGGCATGCCGCATCTGGGCAACTGCTTCGCGGCCGAGAGTTTCATCGACGAAATCGCCCACCTGCTGAAGGAGGACCCGCTGAACACCCGCCTGCGCCTTCTCGGCGCACCGCGCCAGCTGCCGTTGAGCAACGGTGGCGCGCTGGATATCGGGCGCCTGATCAACGTGCTCAAGTTGGTCGCCGACCGCATCGAATGGAAGAACTGGCTGCGCACCGTCAACGGCCTCGGCATCGCCTGCTGGCATGTTGACGGCGCCTATGTGGCACACGCGATCGAAACCGCGATGCAGGGCGAGAAGCTGACCATCCAGCGCGTGGTCTGCGCGGTCGACGTCGGCCGCGTGATCAACCCGCAGGGGCTGGAGAACCAGGTCGCCGGGGCCACTCTCGATGCGCTGTCGAATGCGCTCAACCTGGCGATCACCTTCAAGGACGGCAGGATCCAGCAGCAGAGCTACAAGGACTACCCGCTGGCCACGATGGCGCAGCTGCCGGATTCGGTCGAAGTGATCACCGTGCCCGGCGACCGCCCGCCCTCCGGCGCCAGCTTCCTCGCCATGCCCACCGCCGCGCCGGCCCTGGCCAACGCGGTGTTCCGGGTCAGCGCGGTGCGGGTGCGCCGGCTGCCGCTGATGAAGGAGCTGCTGCGGTTGTTGTGAGCGAGGCCAGGCGGGTGGTGGCGCACTGCTGGCGTGGTTAAGAATGAAGCTTGAACGCAGAACCTGACCACGACATGGCATGACCCGCATGACTGACATCCGCGATATCACCGAAGCCGACTTCGAGCGCATCCTGGCGCTCAACGATGCCGAGGTGCAGCAGACCAGTGCGATGGACCGCGAACGGTTGCGGCTGCTGGTGGGTCTGTCCAGCCAATCCAAGGTGGCCATCGTCGATGGCGAAGTGGCGGCGTTTTTGCTCGCGATGCGCGACGGCGCGCCGTACGAGAATGACAACTACCGCTGGTTTGCCGCGCGCTTTGCCCGGTTTCTCTACGTCGATCGCATCGTGGTCGACTCACGCTTTGCCGGCCGGAAGATTGGCAGCCTGCTGTACAGCAGTCTGTTCGAGCACGCGCAGTTGCAGGGCATCCAGACCATCACCTGCGAATACAACCTCGAGCCACCCAACCCGGCGTCGCGCGCGTTCCACGACCGCTTCGGCTTCCGCGAACTGGGTACACAGTGGGTCGCCGGCGGCACGAAGAAGGTGTCTCTGCAGGCCGCGGAGATTTGACCCGCCTGCGGGCACCAGCTTGCCCGCCATGCCTGCCGCTGGTCCAGGGAGTTGCTGCGGCTGTTGTGATGGGCTGGTGCAAGCCTGTCCCGGAGACGACGCTCACGCCACCCAGATTTCGATGCGGTCGCGTCCCGCGCTCTTGGCCAGGTAAAGGGCCCGGTCGGCATGGTCGATGGCTACCTCGACCGTGTTCAGGGCATCCAGCAAAGTGATCCCGAAAGACGCGGTGATGCTCAACGGCGAACCCTTGCCGGCGTAGGGGATTTGCAGCGCGGCGATTGCGGCGCGAAGCCGTTCCGCCAGACCGATGGCCGCCTCGATACCGGTGTTCGGCATGCACAGCAGAAACTCCTCGCCACCGTAGCGATAGAGATGATCGTAGGGCCTGAGCATGACCGCCAGACACTGCACCACCCCCGAAAGCACGGCGTCTCCCGCGGTGTGCCCGTAGTGGTCATTGACGGCCTTGAAATGGTCCAGGTCGATCATGGCAAGCACGCACTGCTGCATTTCGCGCCGCACCAGGGCCTGTTGCTCACGCAAATCGGAAAGCAGGTGCGTGCGGTTGCGCGCACCTGTGAGCGGATCGCGATTCTCTGCCTGCTCGGCCAGCTCGCGCCGCAAGGAATTGATTTCCAGACGAAGGCGGTCGAGCGCATGAATCAGCTGATCCATTTCAGCGGCAGCGATCGGCAGCGCGTCGGCAGTTTGCTGCAGCAGTTGCGTCGCGCTCCGATGCATCTTCTCGTGCGCCTGACCGATCGCCTTGAACGCGGGGTGTTCCCGCAGCGGGACCGTCGCGTCACCGCCGTACCAGAGGCCGAAACGGCAGCGACGGTGCGCGTCGGGCAGCAGGTCGCTGGGCTCAGGCGGCGTCTTGACGACGAGCGCGCGCATCAAGTCCCTGAGCCACTGCTCGTGGACGTACAACGCCTGATCGAGCTGCACGACAGTCGCCTGCAGCTGCGGGAGGGTAAGGTTCGACATGGTGATCGATGCACTCCTGGCTTGGGCAGGCCCGCTAGCCGTGAATGGCGCACTGCGAGGTTCGTGGTCTGTGCAGTCAGGCATGAAAGCTTGTACCTGCCCTCGTAGTCATGAGGCAAGCAACCTCGAACCATCTCAGTGAAACTGGTCGCTGGCCGGCACCCACGAGCTCGACGAAACCGCGGGCAGACCCTTGAGTGCGGTGACCGGCGGCGCGCCTTCGCAGCCCGGCGGCAGCGGCCCGCCGGAGACGCGGGCAGCGGCGCATTCGGCGCTGTTGTCGAGCTTGACCGGCGCCGCGGCGACCGGTGCCGGCGCGGCGCTGGCGGGCGTTGCCGGCAGCAGCGGGCTCGCCGGCGCCAGGTGCAGTCGATCGTAGACCCTGGCCGCCACCGGTGCAGGCGGCGGATCGGGATTGCCGCAACCGAACAAGGCCATCGGAAACAGCGGCATCACCTTGCATCCGATGCGCACACCGCGCGGCAGATGGAACGTGTGGCTGATCGTGGTCTTCTCCACCGCACGGCGCAGCACGGTGTCGACCGAGCTCTCGCCCTCCGGCGTCCAGTCCTGTGCGAAACGGGTCGGGCGGTAGCCGATGTCGGGGGCGACATGTCGCATGATTTCGGTATCGCCATGCGGCTTCAGCTGCACGTAGTCACCGAGCGCACCCTGGCGCTCACCCTGCGCGGCACCGGGCCGATGGCCGCCGGTTTCACCGGCCGCCCCGGCGGCACCCGACTGACCCTTGCCAGCGGTCGGCACCACCGCCGGTTGCTGACCGGTGGTGGCGTTCTGCGGTGCCTCGACGACACCCTCGGGCTGGCCCGGCGTGGCGAAGTCGCTGCCTTGTGGCGTGGCGTCGGGCGCCGTACTCACGTCATGCCCGCGACTGGCCTCGCTGCTCCCGGTCGGTTCAGCAGTGGGCGATGTCGCGATCACTGTTGGCTCCTCGGCAGGCGCGCTGCTGGCCGGCGCCGGGGTTGCCGCGGGCGCGGCGTCGGCGATCGGCGGGGGGCTGAGTTGGGGCCTGGCCACGACGAGCGGGCTCACCGCGTTGTCGGCCGCGGTGATCTTCACCGCCGGCCGGGCGGCGATCACCGGTAGCGGAGCAGGCGCCAGCGGCACCGCCTCCAACTGTGCCTCGACGGCCGGCTGCAACGCGGGTGCCTGCAGCCGGGGCAATTCAACTCGCGCACTCGGTGTCGGCGGAGTCAACCGCGTCTGCAGGTTGAGCTGTGGGGCCGACGGCGCCGGCATCGGCGTCCTCGGCAATTCGGGTGCGGGCGGCGCCACCGGTGTCGGCGCCAGTGCCTGCGCCACGCTGGGCGGCGCCAGGGTCAGAGGCAGCTGGTCGTTCAACACGATGGTCGGCACAACGATCGTCGGCGGTGCCTGCGCCGCCAGCTCGGGCACTGCCAGCGAAGCGGGCGGCGGCATCGGCCGGGTGCCCTCCGGCTGAGGCTTGCGCACTGGCTCGGGCTGGAACTTCGGCGGCACCGGTAGTTGGACCGACGGCTTCGTCAGCGCGATGGCGGGCGGTTCGGCGGCCAGCGGGATCGGCTGCAGCCGCGGCAGTGGCACCGGAGGCGGCAGGCTCAGCGACGGCGGCGGCGCGGCAACCGTATTCTTGGCCGCGGGCGCCCGGATTTTCGGGGCTGCCGCGATCACCGGCTCCGCCACGGCGGGTTGCGCGGCGACCGGCGCAGTGGTTGCGTTACCCGTCGCTGCACGCGATCTCGGCGCAACCACGCTGACGTGCCCCAGGTGTCGTGGCCCGTGCCGCTTCGGCGGCGTGCCATGCACCGGCGGCGGTGGCGGCGGTTCGAGTTGTTCGATCAGGCGCACCTGCATGAACTGCTGCTGCGACTCGGGCGCCGGTTTGATCT
>JAPHUU010000092.1 GCA_026193555.1 Rhodanobacter sp. | reverse complement strand
GAGGACTTCGCGGTCGAGAGCATGGCCGGCGATGTCTTCCAGCTCGGCAATGCCAGCTACCGCATCCAGCGCGTCGAGCGCGACCGGCTGCGGGTGGAGGACGCGCATGGCGCGCCGCCAAGCATTCCGTTCTGGCTGGGCGAGGCACCGGGGCGCAGCAGGGAATTGTCGTTTGGCGTGTCGCGATTGCGCGAGGAAATGGCCGCACAGCTGAACGCAGGCGGGGCGCCGGCCGCGCAGGCGTGGCTCGGCGATCAGCTCGGCCTGCACGAAGCGGCCGCGCAGCAGCTGGTCGACTATCTGGCCCGCACCAAGGCCGCGCTGGGCGTGCTGCCGAGCCAGCGCACGCTGGTGCTGGAACGCTTCTTCGACGAATCCGGCGGCACCCAGCTGGTGCTGCACACGCCATGGGGCAGCCGCATCAACCGCGCGTGGGGACTGGCGCTGCGCAAGCGCTTCTGCCGCCAGTTCAATTTCGAGCTGCAGGCGGCGGCCACCGAGGACGCGATCGTGCTGTCGCTGTCGACCAGCCACAGTTTTCCGCTGGAGGAGGTCGCGCACTACCTGCACTCCAGCAGCGTCGAGCACGTGCTGATCCAGGCCCTGCTGGATGCGCCGCTGTTCCCCGCACGCTGGCGCTGGAATGCAGTGACCGCACTGGCGCTGCCGCGCTTCACCGGCGGCAGGAAAACCCCACCGCCGCTGCAGCGGATGAAGAGCGAGGATCTGCTGGCTGCGGTGTTCCCTGACCAGGTTGCCTGCCTGGAGAACATCGTCGGCGAGCGCGAGATACCCGACCATCCGCTGGTCAGGCAGACCTTGCACGACTGCCTGCGGGAGGCGATGGACGTGGATGGCCTGCTGCAGATCCTGCGCGGACTGGAAAGCGGCGAGATGAGCGTCGTCGCGCGCGACCTCACCGGACCCAGCCCGTTCGCTGCCGAAGTGCTGAATGCCGCACCGTACGCGTTCCTCGACGACGCGCCGCTGGAAGAGCGCCGCACGCGGGCGGTGCAGGCGCGCGGGCTCAGCGGCGCGGACAGCGCCGACGACCTGGGCCAGCTCGACCCCGCCGCGATCGAGGCGGTGCGCGACGAGGCGTGGCCGCGGGTGCGCGATGCCGACGAGATGCACGAGGCGCTGACCGTGCTGGGGTTTGTCAGCGCCGGCGAGGTGGAGGCCAATCAGGGTTGGGGCAAGTGGTTGCAGGCGCTGGCCCAGGCGCAACGGACGACGCAGCTGACGGTAGGAGCGCACCCTGTGCGCGATGCTCTTTCGGGTGATGGCGAAGAGCCATCGCGCACAGGGTGCGCTCCTACGACCGGTTCCGCGATTTGGACATCCGCCGAGCTGCTGCCGCTTTGGCAGGCACTGCGCCCCGTCGCATCCATGCAACCGGTCATCGCCGCCCCGGCGGAACATGCCGCCAAGGCATGGTCACGCGAAGACGCCCTGCTGGAACTGGTGCGCCATCGCCTGGGTGGGCTCGGCCCGGTGACCGTGAACGCGTTGGCGCAGTCGATGGCCGTTTCGGGTGCGGACATCGAACAAACACTGCTGCGGCTGCAGTCCGAAGGCTACGTGATGCAGGGTCGCTTCACTCCGGATGCCGCCGACACCGAATGGTGCGAACGGCATCTGCTGGCGCGCATCCATCGCTACACGATCGGTCGGCTGCGGCGCGAGATCGAGCCGGTCAGCCGGCGCCAGCTGATGCGTTTCCTGTTTGACTGGCAGCACGTCTCGGTCGCCACCCGGCTGCACGGGCCGGATGCGCTGAGCACCACGCTGGCCCAGCTGGAAGGTTTTGAGGCCGCAGCGGGCGCCTGGGAGGCGGAGATCCTGCCGGCGCGCATCGGCGATTACTCGACCAGCTGGCTGGATGCGTTGTGCCACGCCGGCCGGGTCGGCTGGAGCCGCCTGCGCGCGGGCGGTGGCGGTGGTGGCGGGCCGGTGCGCAGCACGCCGATCGTGCTGCTGCCGCGCCGCACGATGGCCGTCTGGACGTCCATCGCATCACATGATCCGCAGGAAACTCCGCTGTCATCGCGCGCCCAGGCGGTGGCCGATGCGCTGCGCGAGCGCGGCGCGATGTTCTTCGACGAGCTGCTGGACGCGGTCCGGCTGCTGCGCACCGAACTGGAGGATGCACTGGGCGAGCTGGTTGCCGCCGGCCGGGTCAGTGCCGACAGCTTCGCCGGTCTGCGCGCGCTGTTGCTGCCGGCGGCCAAGCGCGACGGCGGGCGGCATCGACGCCTGCGTCGGCGTCAGTTGAGCGGCATCGAGGATGCGGGGCGCTGGTCGCTGACGCGCACGAACTCCCTTCTCCCCTCCGGGGGGACAAATCGGCAGGACAGCCGATTTGCGCGGCGTGAGCCGCCCGAAGGGCGAGGGCCAGGGATGGCCCGAGTTCAGGTGTCCGCAAGGACGGATGAGGGGCGGGTGCTCGCGGGAGAATCCGGTGAAACGGTGGCGCAAGAGCAGCCCCTCACCTCAATCCTCTCCCCCAAGGGGAGAGGAGGCGATGGCGGCGCTTCGCGCTGGGTTGATTCGATTGAAACGGAACACATTGCCCGCGCCCTGCTGCGCCGCTATGGCGTGGTGTTCTGGAAACTGCTGGAACGCGAGGCGCCCTGGCTGCCGTCATGGCGCGAGCTGTCGCGGGTGTATCGCCGGCTGGAAGCGCGCGGAGAAATTCGCGGCGGACGTTTCGTCGATGGCGTGGTCGGCGAGCAGTTCGCGCTACCCGAGGCGATCGCACCGCTGCGCGCGCAGCGAAGACGTGCGGACAACGGCGAGCTGGTCTGCCTCAGCGGCTGCGATCCGTTGAACCTGATCGGCACCGTGCTGACCGGCGACAGGGTGCCGGCACTGACCGGTTCGCGCGTGCTGTACCGCGATGGCATGCCGATCGCGGCCCTGATCGCCGGCAAGACGTTGCCGTTGATCGAATTGTCAGGCATCGAGATGCAAGTGGCGAAGCACGCCTTGCTGCGGCACCCCGTGCCGGCGTCCGATGCCCCTGGCGCAATGAGCGGAACGGTCTGAGGTCGAGTCGATGGGATGCTTGCCGGTATTGCTGCTTTTTTCGCTGGGCCTCGGCATCGGCCACCTGATTGCCGGCGATGCCGGCGCCTTGTGGGGAGCCGGCATCGGCTTGCTGCTGGGACTGCTGGCCATGGGCCTGTTCATCAAGGCCTTGCGCGGCCGTCGATAGCCGCAGACGAATACCGCATGGCTTGAGCGCAACGTTCGCACGCGCCCTGCCACTCCCGTTTCAGGATGAGCTCGCTGTTCACCGCACGGCCCGGACGTGCGGCACGTCCGGGCCGTGCGCGATCGACTCAATGCTTGACGTTGTCGGTCTGCTCGATGAAGCGGGCCACGTTGTCATGCAGCTTCTTCAAGGAAGGCTCATGCGCGTAGACCATGTGGCCGGACGGATACCACGAAAAGCTGAGGTTGCCGTCGAGGCTGGCCGGGATCGGCAGGTGGTGTGCCTCGTAGTCGGCGGCGAAGAATGGCGTGGCCAGGTCGTAGTAACCGCCGTTGACGTAGACCTTGAGGTTCGGATCGGTCTTCATCGCCATCGCCAGGTCCGGCATCACGTTGGTCGAGGACTGCAGCGCCTCGCCGTTCACGCCGGGCGCCTTGTGCGAGAAGTCCCAATG
>JAPHUU010000106.1 GCA_026193555.1 Rhodanobacter sp. | reverse complement strand
GCCAGTTCCTCCGGCGGCAGGTGGCGCATCGGCTCCAGATCCTCCGGTAGTGGCACTTCCGGCATCGTGGTCTGGTGTTCGACGCCCTGTTCGGGCTGCTGGAACGAGATCGAGCCGTTCAGGATCGGCTGTCCGTGCTGGATCGCCACCACCCGCCGCGAGGAGAACGTGCCGCCATCGCGGGTGCGCTCCACGCTGTACACAATCGGAGCCTCGATATCGCCGGCGCGCAGGAAATAGGCATGCAGCGAATGCGCCTCGCGTGTCGCCTCCACCGTCTGCTGCGCTGCCGCCAGTGCTTGTCCCAGCACCTGCCCGCCAAAGACGAAACGGGTGCCGATATCGCGGCTCTGGCCGCGGTAGAGATTGTCTTCCAGCCGCTCGAGCTGCAGCAGTTCGACCAGTTCGGCGACGTGGTTCGGTGACATCGGAAGTGGCTCGGTGAGTCGGGGAACTGGCGATTATAGCCGGCGTTCGCCGTCGCTCTCTTCGTTGGCGGCCAGGCCAGCGGTTGCCTCAGGGCGCGCCGATCCGGGTCAAGCCGCTGCCCGCAAGTACCTCTGCCCATGGAAACAGCGAGCCGGGGTCGAGCTTGCGATGGATTTCCCGGGTTGGATCATCGCTGGCCGGTATCATGGCGGTGTCCAGATCCTCGTGGCCTGCGATCTGGTGCAGGTTCGGAAAATCATGGCGCAGCTGGGCGAGCAGCGCGCGCAGCGCGCTGATCTGGGCGGCGCTGTACGGCTCGGTCATCTGCTGGTGCCGCGAGTCCCACCAGTGCGGATAGCGGCCCAGGTTGACCAGTTCGATGCCGATCGAGTCGGGATTGTGACCGCGCACATGGTTCGCGATACGGGTGCCCGGCACGTAACGGTAGACCGCACCGTCGCGATCGACGTAGTAGTGGCCACTGTTGCCGCTGCCGTTGTCATACAGCGACTTTTCGCCGAAGCCACGGGCAGTGGCCAGATCCGGCAACTCGGTGCAGTGGATCACCACCAGCTCGACCGCGTCGGCGGTTCGCTCCGGCAACTGGGCGACGTAGGGCAGCGGTTGGTCGTGGATGGTCAGTGGCATGGGGGCAGTCTCGCATGGTCGGGGCCGGCCGGAAACGGCCGCCTGTTACGATGGGCGCTTCGCCTTTTCAGTTCCCCGGAGACCGCCATGCGCGGCCAGATCATCCTTTCCCACGGTTCGGACTCCTCGCCCGATGCCACCAAGATCAGTGCCTTGGCCGCGGTGGCCGAGTCGCTGGGCTGGCGCACGCAGCGCCCGGACTATCGCGCCGATGACACGCGTGGTCTCGCCGGTTCCGTCGCCTCGCGGATCGCCCGCCTGCGGGCCACCATCGAGTCACTGGGTTCGCCGCCCCTGCTGGTCGGCTCCAGCATGGGTGCGTTTGTATCCGGGCTGGCCTCGGTGGATGCACCGGTCGCCGGCCTGCTGCTGCTGGCCACGCCGAGCGAGATTCCCGGGTATGCGCGGTCGTTCGATTTGCGGCCGGGGGTGCCGACGATGCTGATTCACGGTTGGCGCGACGAGGTGTGTCCGCTCGCCGGCGTACAGGCGTTCGCGGCACGGCGCCGGCTGCCCTTGCTGGTGCTGGACGACAACCACCGGCTGACGGACAGCATGGAGGCGATCACCGTGCAGTTTCGCTGGATGCTCGCGCAGATGGCGGTGGCCGCATGAGCCACTATTTCGCCACCTGCCCGAAGGGGCTGGAATACCTGCTGCGCGATGAGCTGATCGCGCTCGGCGCCAGCGACGTTCGCGAGGCGCTGGCCGGCGCGCATTTTTCCGGTTCGCTGGAAACCGCGTATCGCGCCTGCCTGTGGTCGCGTCTGGCCAGCCGCATCCTGCTGCCGTTGGCCGAGTTCGACGCGGCCGACGACGATGCGCTTTATCGCGGCGTGCAGGATATCGACTGGAGCCAGCACATGGCGGCGCACGCCACCTTTGCGGTGGACGCCGGTACCGCGATGAGCAAGCTCACCCACAGCCAGTTCATCGGCCTGCGCACCAAGGATGCGGTGGTCGACCAGTTCCGCCAGCGTGACGGCAACCGTCCCGGCATCGACACCGACGAGCCGGACATCCGCATCAACC
The DNA here is from genome assembly GCA_026193555.1 of Rhodanobacter sp. GTDB lineage: Bacteria > Pseudomonadota > Gammaproteobacteria > Xanthomonadales > Rhodanobacteraceae > Rhodanobacter. The sequence continues at coordinate 6,248 of JAPHUU010000106.1, read as the reverse complement.
TGCGCCTGCGCCGTGATCGGGCCACCTTGTCGCTGGATCTGGCCGGCTCGCCGCTGCATCGCCGCGGGTGGCGTGAAGTGCAGGGCGAGGCGCCATTGAAGGAAAACCTCGCCGCCGCGATGCTGCTGCGCGCACGCTGGCCGGAGGTCTATGCCGCCGGCGGTGCGCTGCTCGATCCGATGTGCGGCTCCGGCACCCTGCTGATCGAAGGCGCGCTGATGGCCGCCGACGTGGCGCCCGGCCTGCGCCGCGAATATTTCGGCTTCCTCGGCTGGCAGCAGCATGACATCGCGTTGTGGCGTGGCCTGCTGGACGAGGCGAAGCAACGCGCCGAAGCCGGCCTGCGTGGCTTGCGCAGTGTGTTCTTCGGCAGCGACGCCGACCCGCGCATGGTGCAGACGGCCAAACGCAACGCGCAGGAAGCCGGCGTGGCCGGTTTCTTCACCCTGGACAAGCAGGACGTGGCCCATGCCGCGCCGCCGCCGGGTATCGACTACGGCCTGGTCATCACCAATCCGCCGTACGGCGAACGGCTGGGCGAACGCGCCGAGATGCCGCAGCTGTACCGCCTGCTGGGCGATACGCTGCGGGCGCGTTTCAGCGGCTGGCGCGCCGCCGTGCTGGCCGGTGACGTGGAGCTGGGTCGTGCCATGCAACTGCACGCGGACAAGCGCTATGTGCTGTACAACGGCGCGCTGGAAACCGTCCTGCTGACGTTCGACCTGAGCAAGCGCGACGAAGCGCCACGCGAGCCGAAGCCGTTGTCGGCCGGCGCGCAGATGCTGAAGAACCGGCTTGAGAAGAACCTCAAGCACCTGCGCAAGCGGCTGGTCCGCGAAGGCATCCATTGCTGGCGCGCCTACGATCAGGATCTGCCTGAGTACGCCGCCGCGATCGACGTGTACGGCGACACCGGCGGCGATGATCACCTGCACATCCAGGAATATCGCGCGCCGGCCGACGTGCCGGCCGACGTCGCCCGCCTGCGCCTGCGCGAGATCGCCCGCGTCGCCGGCGAAGTGCTGGGCGTGCCGCGCGAGCGCATCGCGATCAAGACCCGCGAGCGCGGCAAGGGTGGCTCCAAGTATGGCCAGCTCGACCAGCGCAACGAGTTCATCGAGGTGGAAGAGGACGGTCTGAAGTTCCTGGTCAACCTTACCGACTATCTCGATACCGGTTTGTTTCTCGATCACCGGCTGGTACGCGCAAAAGTACGCGAGCTGGCGGACGGAAAATGCTTCCTCAACCTGTTCGCCTATACCGCCACTGCCAGCGTGCATGCGGCGGCGGGTGGTGCGCTGGAAACCACCAGCGTGGACCTGTCCGCCACCTATCTGGAATGGGCCTCGCGCAATCTCGCGCTGAACGGATTCAGCGGCGCCAGCCATCGACTGATGCAGTTCGACGCGCTGGAGTTTCTGCAGCGCGACCGCGGTCACTACGGACTGATCTTTGTCGATCCGCCGACCTTCTCCAATTCCAAGCGCGCCGAGGATTTCGACGTGCAGCGCGATCACGTGAAGCTGCTCGATGCCTGCAACGAGCGGTTGACCCGCGATGGCGTGATCGTGTTCTCCAATAATTTTCGCCGCTTCAAGCTGGACCGGACGGAACTGGAACAACGCTACGAAATCGAGGACTGGACTGCGCCCAGCATCCCGTTCGATTTCGCCCGCCGTGCCGATATCCACGGCTGCTGGCTGTTGCGGCGGCGCAAGGCGGATCCGGGCGCCAACCCCTGGGACAGCGCACGGATAAAAAAATAAACCCTTCAGTTCATATTAAGCGGCGCGGAACGAGGATGGAAACCGTACACAGGAGAGATGCCATGACCAAGCGTTTCAGCAACAAGAGCCGGTTCCTTGCCTTGGGTCTTGCGATGACCGCAGCGGTGGCGATGCCGTTGAGTGCATCGGCGCGTGGCTGGGGTGATCACGGCCACGGTCGGGGTGGTTACAGCGGTGGCTACCATCGTGGCTACGAAGGCCATGATCGCGGTCACTGGAGTGGTGGTCGCTGGATCGCCGGTGCGATCATCACCGGGGCCGTGATCGGATTGGTCAGCGACGCGTTGCGCCCGGCGCCGGTGTACTACGACCAGCCGGTCGTTTACAGCAGACCGCGTACTGTGATTTACGAGGATTATCCGCCGGTGGTGCATCGGCGTGTGATCGAGCGCCGCACGGTGGTCTACGATGACCCGTATCAGACGCGCTACATCGGCAGGGATGACGACGACGATTGAGTCGGTCGATGCCCGATAACAAAAAAGCCCGGCGGATATGCCGGGCTTTTTTTCGCGTGCGCACGGGCCGCCGCGATGGCAAGCGATTGCAGACGTCGTTTGATGTATGGCCCGCCAACATTGCCACGGATTTGCCATCTTCCGATCACAGGATCTGAACGGTCGGCGCGGCATGCTCCCACGATGTCTTTTCCGACCAGCACCGAGCAGCCTTCTCGCACGGCAGCCAGCCTGACTGCCGCACCGGGGGTGCGGTGATGGCGTCGTCGCGAGCCAGCTGGCCAATCGGTTCGGATGTGTCCGATCGGTTCCGGCAGGTGCGTCGAGATACGGTGAAGCTTTGCGCTCATTTGAGCGCCGAGGACATGATGGTGCAGTCCATGCCCGACGCCAGTCCGGGCAAGTGGCACTTGGCGCATACCAGCTGGTTCTTCGAGCAGTTCGTGTTGGGTCGTGACTCCGACTACCGACCACGCGATCCGGCGTGGCAATACCTGTTCAATTCCTATTACCAGTCGGTCGGACCGATGCATGCGCGAGCGCGGCGTGGTCTGCTGTCACGCCCCTCGCTGGATGAAGTGCACGAATATAGGCAACGCATCGACGAAGCAGTCGGCGATCTGCTGGAAAGCGCCCCCCACTCCGAACTGGCAGCGTTGGTCGAGCTTGGTCTGCAGCATGAGCAGCAACATCAGGAGCTGCTGCTGACCGACATCAAGCATGCGTTCTGGTGCAACCCGTTGCAGCCGGCATACCGTGCGTCGCTGGCAACATCCAGTGACAAGGTTGCCGTGCCGCTGCATTTCATCAATGGTCGCGAGGGCATTGTCGAGATCGGTCATCGAGGCGAGGGTTTCGCGTTCGACAACGAAACGCCGCGACATCGCACCTTGCTGCAACCGCATGCGCTGGCCAATCGGCTGGTGACCAATGCCGAGTATCTGGTCTTCGTGCGCGAAGGCGGCTATCGCGAGCCCGGCCTGTGGCTGTCCGATGGCTGGACCACGGTGCAGCGTGAGGGCTGGCAGCATCCGCTGTACTGGCAGGATGATCTGGCCAGCGAATTCACCCTGGCCGGAGTGCGTGCACTCGATCCGCACGAACCGGTCTGCCATCTCAGTTATTACGAAGCCGATGCGTTTGCCCGCTGGGCCGGTGCGCGGTTGCCGACCGAGGCTGAATGGGAGTCGGCAGCATACGGTGCCGTGATCGGCGGCAACCTGCAGGACTCGCAACGCTTTCATCCGTGCCCGGCGACTCCCGGCGACGGGTGGCTTCAGCCGTATGGTGACGTGTGGGAGTGGACCGCTTCGCCGTATGTCAGCTATCCGGGCTTTCGCGCGCTGGCTGGTGCGTTGGGCGAATACAACGGCAAGTTCATGTGTGGTCAGTGGGTGTTGCGTGGCGGCTCCTGCGTCACCCCGCTGGATCATCTGCGCGCCAGTTACCGAAATTTCTTTCCGCCTCATGCCCGCTGGCAATTTGCCGGGCTACGATTGGGACAGGACCGATGAATGTGCATGCCTGGGGTGTCAAGGACGATGATCGTGGCCCTCCGTTCAACGAATTGCTGGGTGTCGCCCAGCGCGGTCTCACGCTCAAGCCCAAGCGGCTTCCGTCGTGGCTGTTCTACGATGAGCGAGGCTCCGCCTTGTTCGAGCAGATCTGCCAGCAGCCGGAGTACTACCTCACGCGCTGCGAAATCGCCTTGATGGCCGAACACGTCGAGAGCATTGCTGCTGCGCTGGGTAACGAGGTGCGGCTGGTCGAGTACGGCAGCGGCAATGCGCGCAAGACCGGCATGCTGTTGCAGCATCTGCATGATCCGGTGGCCTACGTGCCGGTGGAAATTTCATCCGGTCCGCTCAGGCAAAGCGTGGCGCGACTGGCCATGGAATTTCCGCAGTTGCAACTGCAACCGCTATGCGCGGATTTCAGCAAGCCGCTGCGACTGCCGATTGCCTCGCGCGCGCCGCGCCGGACGGTGCTGTATTTTCCTGGTTCCACCATCGGCAATTTCGAGAATCGCGACGCGATCGAAATGCTGCGCAAGATGCGCAACGAGATGGGCGATGCCGGCGGCATCCTGATCGGCGTCGACCTGAAGAAGGACCCCGGGGTGATCGAGGCGGCCTACAACGACCATGCCGGCGTGACCGCACAGTTCACCCTCAACATGCTGGCGCGCCTCAACCGCGAAATCGGCAGCGACTTCGAGTTGTCAGCCTTCAGCCATCGGGCGCGTTACAACCCGATGGCCGGTCGGGTCGAGACCCATCTCGTCAGTCGTCGTCGGCAGCAGGTCAAGGTAGGGCGTGCGAAAGTCGGATTCGGCGAGGGCGAGACGATCCACGTCGAATACAGCTGCAAGTATTCGCTGGCCGACTTCGCCGCGCTGGCGGCCAAGGCGGGGCTGGCGGTGGTGCGGGTGTGGACCGACGCGCAGCAGATGTTCAGCGTGCAATATCTGGTCCGGACCAGCCTGGCCGCACGCTGAGCCAGGCACGGCAGTGGCGCGGTGGAGCTGACAGCGCTCGGCGCCGTCAGCTCCTGTCTCTTCAGTGGACGCCGTACAGCGCCCGCACGTCACCGGTCAGTGTGGACTGGCTGGCTGCGCGGGCGTAGAACATGTGGCCGCCAGGGTACTCCTTCACCTGCACGCGGGTGGGGTCACCCATCGCCGGTATCTGATCGACGATCAGCACCGAAGCCATGAACGGGCAGGACAGGTCGTCCCAGCCATGTGCGATCAGCACCCTCAGACCTGGATCGTTGGCCACTGATTGGCGCAACTCGGAGACCGATCCCAGGTTGGCATCGTCGTCCCGGTGCCACAGTTTGTTCACTGCGTAGCTCAGTGCGTTGTAGCGGCTGTCGATCTTCCAGCCCACGGTCTGGGTGACGAAATTGACCATCGCCGTGGTGGTCGGCGCGATGATGCTGTTGAGGAGCGGATCACCGCTTTCCTGATGTGGTGCATACGGGAACGGGTCCCATGCAGTGACGTTGGAGTCGTAGCGGCTGCCCAGCTTGCCTTCGGCACGATAGACCTCGCGCAGGTAGGCCTGGGTTTCCAGGCGGCCGCCGGAGCGCTTCACGAACAGCGGATCGAGTCCGGTCAGTTCAGTGACCTTCTTGATCATGGCTTCGGTGGCGGTTGGGTCGGAGCGACCCTTCAGCAGGGTCTGCGCATAGGTGCCGCGGGTGTAGTCGATGATCGGCGCCATTGCAGCGGCCGTCAGCTTGTGTTCCCGCTCCAGATGGGCGGCGGCGATCGAGGGCAGGGTGAGCATCCACGGCAGCGGTGACACGTTCTCGTCGCTGGATGCCGCTGGGTCCAGATACGGCGACAGCAGCACCAGGCCATTCATCGCCACGCCGAGCTGGGTCTGCAGGTAGCTGGTGATGCGCGGACCGCGGAAGCCACCGTAGCTTTCGCCGACAAGATACTTGCGCGAGGTCATGCGGCCGTTCTTGACCAGCCAGTCGTAGACGATGCGCGACAGATACTTGATGTCGCTGTCCGTGCTGTAGAACCGCTTGGTCGCTTCCTTGTCGTCCACCAGCGCGCGGCTGAAGCCGGTGCCCACCGGATCGATGAACACCAGGTCGGTGAAGCCCAGCCACGTGCCGGGGTTGTCGTGCAGGGTGGCCGGGGCCGACGGGCTGTCGCCCTCGACACCGAAGCTCACCTTCTTCGGGCCGATCGCACCGAAGTTCAGGTAGACCGAAGAGGCGCCTGGTCCGCCGTTGAGCGCAAACGTCACCGGTCGATCCTTGCCGCCCATGGTGTAGGCCGTGAACACCACCTCGGCGATGATCTTGCCCTTCTCGTCACGGACCGGCAGCGAGCCCACCGTAACGGTGTACTTGAGTGTCCTGCCGTCAACGGTGGTGCTCTGGGTCACGTGCGCATCCGCCGGCAACGGCGGCAGGTGAAAGCCATCGCTGCTGGCCGCATCCTTCGTCGGAGGCGGCTTGTGTGCATCGGCTGCCAGTGTCG
>JAPHUU010000049.1 GCA_026193555.1 Rhodanobacter sp. | reverse complement strand
TGCCGCCCCCGACGTCGATCACCAGCCGGGGCTCGCGCGAGGTCGGCAGGCCGTGCGCCGCACCGAGGAAGATCAGGCGACCTTCCTCACGCCCCGACACCACTTCGATCGGGTGGCCGAGCGCGGCTTCGGCCGCGGTCAGGAACGACTGTGGCGAGGCCAGCCGGCGCACGGCGTTGGTGGCCACCGCGCGCACCCGTATCGAAGGCAGGCCGGCCAGGCGTTGGCCGAAACGTGCGAGGCAGTTGAGCGCGCGGGAACGCCGTTCGGCATCCAGCGTACCGTCGGAGCGCAGGCCTGCCGCCATCCGTACGGTGTCGCGCAGTCGGTCGATTACCCGCGGTTCGCCATGTTCGACGCGCGCCACCACCACGTGAAAGCTGTTGGAGCCCATGTCGACGGCAGCAATCAGCTCACCGTCGCGGATCGGCGCCTGGTCAGCAGGACTCACGCGGACACTCCCGGATAATTGCCCGGGGAATCCCGGTTGCTGGTGGAAACTGGATGCGGCGTCGATTCACGCGCGGAACCTCTCGAGCAGGCCTTGCTGAGCGCTGCAAGGCGGATCTTCATCCGGTTCCCGGCGCGTGTAGCGGCCGTTTCCATCAAGCATCCATGCCTGGGTGTTGTCAGCCAGTCCATTGGCCAGGGTTTCCTCGAACACCCGGGTGGCCAGCTCGGGATCGAGAATCGGAAATGCCACCTCGATCCGGCGCATGAGGTTGCGCTCCATCCAGTCGGCGCTGGCGCAATACAGCTCGGCCTGCCCGTCATTGGCAAACCAGTACACCCGGCTGTGTTCAAGAAAGCGGCCGATGATCGAACGCACGCGGATGCGCTCGGAGATGCCTGGCAGGCCGGGACGCAGGGTACAGGCGCCACGCACGATCAGGTCGATCTCCACGCCGGCCTGGGATGCCCGATACAGCGCCTTGATCACCTGCGCCTCGTTCAGTGCGTTGAGCTTGGCGACGATCCGTGCGGGTCGTCCCGCCTGCGCGTGCGCGGTTTCGCGTTCGATCTTCGCCAGCACGCTGGGGTACAACGTGAACGGCGAATGCAGCAGCCGCTTCAGTTCGATCATCGGCCCCAGCCCCGACAGCTGCTGGAAAACCTTGTGCAGGTCCTCGCCGATTTCGGGGTTGGCGGTCATCAGGCCGATGTCGGTGAACATGCGGCTGTTCACCTGATGGTAGTTGCCGGTGGAGAGGTGAACATAACGGCGCAGCGCACTGCCCTCGCGGCGCACGATCAGCATCATCTTGGCGTGGGTCTTGTAGCCGACCACGCCGTAGACCACCTGCACGCCGGCCTCCTGCAGGCGGGTTGCCAGACGGATGTTGGCCTCCTCGTCGAAGCGCGCACGCAACTCGATCACCACGGTCACGTCCTTGCCGTTGCGTGCAGCCTCCACCAGCAGGTCGACCAGCGGCGTATCCTCGCCGGCCCGATACAGGGTCTGCTTGATTGCCAGCACATCCGGGTCGACGCTGGCCTGGCGCAGCAGGTCGATCACCGCGGCGAAGCTCTGGTAGGGATGGTGCAACAGCACATCGCGCTGGCTGATCAGCTCGAACTTGTTCTTGCTGCTTTCCAGTGCGGCCGGCAGTTGCGGATTGAAGCGGGGAAACTTCAGTTCCGGCCGATCCAGCCAGTCATAGATCAGGCCGGCACGGATGATGTTCACCGGGCCGTCGCAGCGATACACATCGCTTTCTTCAAGGTCGAAGTTGCTGACCAGCATGTTGGTGATCGCCATCGGGCAATCGTTGGCGATCTCCAGCCTTACCGGCCGCGCATAGCCACGCCCCACCAGCTCCTCGCTGAGCGCCAGGGCGAGATTTTCCACCTCGGCCTCCTCGACGATCAGCTCGCTGTTGCGGGTGACCCTGAACTGGTACGAGCCGATCACCTGGAAGCCGGGGAAAACCAGGTCGACGAAGACCTGCAGCAGCTCGGCCAGAAACACGAAGTGCTCGCCCGGCCCGCTGACCTCGGCCGGTACCCGGATGATCCGTGGCAGCGAACGTGGCGCCCGCACGAGAGCCATGTGACCCTCGTGACCGAACGCATCGCGGCCCTTGAGTACCACGGCAACGTTGA
>JAPHUU010000055.1 GCA_026193555.1 Rhodanobacter sp. | reverse complement strand
CACCGGCGACTTCCAGCACGGCGATCAGCGCGCCCTCGGAAACCTCGTCGCCGACCTTGAGCTTCAATTCCCTGATCACGCCGGCCGCGGTGCACGGGATTTCCATGGTCGCCTTGTCCGACTCCAGCGTGATCAGGCTCTGGTCCTTGGCGACGCTGTCGCCGGCTTTCACCAGCACCTCGATCACCGGCACGTTGTCGTGTCCGCCGATGTCGGGAACCTTGATCTCGATGGTGTTGCCCATGTGTTGCTTCCTTAAGTGTGCTGCGGGAGCGTCAGTGCGCTTCCCTCGGGTCATTGGGGGAGGATGCGTCGGAGCGGCTGGCCGATTCCTCGGCGATGTCGCGTGCGACGTCGCGGGCCGCATCGTTGTCGTGTGCGGACGCGCCGGGTGAGGTGGATCCGGCGGCCGCCGGCTTGTTGTCTTCGCGCGGGGCGGGCCGCACCCAGCTCTTCACATGCAGGTCGCGCTGGGGAAACGGGATCTCGATGTCGTACTTTTCCAGCGCGGTATGCAGCGCCCAGTAATAGGCCGCGGTCACCGCGCCGGGGCGGCGGGTGGCATCGGCATTGAGCCAGACCACCAGCTGGAAATCCAGCGAGGAGTCGCCGAACCCGGTCAGCCACACCTGCGGCCCGCGCGGGCCGTCCAGGCTCAGGGTGAACGGCACCGCTGCTGCCGCCTCTAGCCCCGCCTTCTTCACCAGCTCCTTGTCGGTGCCGTAGGCGACGCCGAACGGAATCTTCAGCCGGCGAGCCACCTCGCGCAGGGTCCAGTTCACCACCCGGCCATTCACGAACTCCGAGTTCGGCACCAGGATGTCGATGTCGTCGTTGGTGGTGATGCGGGTGGAGCGGATGTAGATGTCGCGTACGTTGCCATGCACGCCCGAAGCCAGCTCGACGAAATCACCGACCTTGAGGCTGCGCTCGAACAGCAGAATCAGGCCGGACACGAAGTTGTTGAAGATCGCCTGCAGGCCGAAGCCGAGGCCGACGCCCAGCGCGCCGGCGAACAGGCTCATCTTGGCCATCGGGATGCCGGCCACGCTCAGCGCCCACAGCACGCCGATGGTCAGCAGCAGGTAGTGCACCAGCCGCTCGACGGTATAGACCGTGGATTGGTTGACGTTGGCATTGCGCTGCACATAACGGCGCAACAGCCGCTTCAGCACGGCCGAAAGCTGCAGGAAGATCACCAGCAGCAGCAGCGCGCCCAGTACCGAGCCGATCGTCACGTCGACGCCGCCGAACTTGAAGCCCATGTCGAGCCAGTCGCCGACCTGCTCGATGCCCCGCTTCACCACGGCCGGCGCGGTGGGCGCCAGCGCCGTTGCGGCCGAACCGAGCGATGAGGCTGCGTGCATCCGGCCGGCCCGTTACAGCAGCAGGCGACGGATATCGCCGAGCTGGCTGGCCAGGAAAGAGGCAAAGCGTGCGGCCAGCGCGCCGTCGATCACGCGGTGGTCGTAGGACAGCGACATCGGCATGATCAGGCGTGGCGCGAATTCCTTGCCATTCCAGACCGGCTTGATCGCCGCCTTGGACACGCCGAGGATCGCCACTTCCGGCGCGTTGACGATCGGCGTGAAGCCAGTGCCGCCGATGCCGCCGAGCGAGCTGATCGAGAAGCAGCCACCGGACATTTCGGCCGGTCCGAGCTTCTTGTCGCGCGCCTTCTTCGATATCTCGCCCATCTCGCGCGCGAGATCGAGCAGGCCTTTCTGGTCGCAGTCGCGCAGCACCGGCACCACCAGGCCATCGGGCGTGTCGACCGCGATGCCGATGTGGAAGTATTTCTTCAGGATCAGCTTCTCGCCGGACTCGTCGAGCGAGGCGTTGAACTGCGGGAACGCCTTCAACGCCGCCACCACCGCCTTGATCTGGAACACCAGCGGGCTGATCTTCAGATCCTTGTTCTCGGCGCCGAGCTGCTTGCGGAACGCGTCCATCTCGGTGATGTCCGCGTCCTCGTGCTGGGTGACGTGCGGGATCATCACCCAGTTGCGCGAGAGGTTGGCGCCGGAAATCTTCTGGATCCGCGACAGCGGCTTCTCCTCGATCGCGCCGAACTTCGCGAAATCGACCTTCGGCCACGGCAGCAGGCTGAGCCCGCCGACCGAGGCCACCGCGCCGCCGGTCGGGCGCGCACCGGAGGCCAGCGCATGCTTGACCCAGGCGCTGACGTCCTCGCGCTGGATGCGGCCGCCACGACCGCTGCCCTTGACCTGGGTGACATCCACGCCCAGCTCGCGGGCGAACGCACGGATCGCCGGGCTCGCGTAGGGCGCGTCACCGGGCATCACGATGGTGGCATCCAGCGGCGGGCGGGCGCTCGGCAACGCGTCGCCTTCGGGCACATTGCCGGGCAGCGCGCCACGGGCGGCGACCGGCGCAGGCTGGTCGACCACACTGGGCGCGGCAGGCTTGGCGGCGGCGGCCGGAGCGGAGGGCCTGGCCGTCTCGACGCTGGCAGCGGCCGGGCTCGCCACCGCCGCACCGTCAGCCTCGATGATGGCGATCAAGGTGCCTTCGGACACCTCGTCGCCGATCTTTACCTTCACTTCCTTCACCGTGCCCGCGAACGGCGCGGGCACTTCCATCGTGGCCTTGTCCGACTCCAGCGTGATCAGGCTCTGTTCCTTTTCGACGCGATCGCCGGCTTTGATCATCACCTCAATCACCGGCACCTTGTCACTGCCGATGTCGGGGACGAGGGCTTCTTTCAAGTCGGCCATGATGGCTCCTGCAAATGGCGATGGTGTGCGGCCTGGGGATGGTGGCCGCGGGCAAGACCACAATCATAGCGAACGCATGCGCCGTTCGTATGCCCGGATTGCGCAATGAACGCCATCAGCGCTTACCATGCGCTGGCGTATGCATGACCATGAGCTCACGCACAATGCCTTGTCATGGCCTAGTCTGGCCCCACCCAGGACCGCGCCCGACGGAACAGGAACTATTTTCATGCTGACGATTCGTGATCTGTCGAAGACCTACGCCAATGGCGTGCGCGCATTGCGCAACGTGTCGCTCGACATTCCCAACGGCATGTTCGGCCTGCTCGGTCCGAACGGCGCCGGCAAGTCCTCGCTGATGCGCACGATCGCCACCCTGCAGGATCCGGACGAAGGCACGATCAAGCTCGACGCCATGGATCTGCTGGCCGACAAGCAGGCCACCCGTCGCCTGCTTGGCTACCTGCCGCAGGAGTTCGGCGTGTATCCGAAGGTGTCGGCCGAGGCGATGCTGGATCACTTCGCGGTGCTCAAGGGCGTCACCGAGAAGGGCGAGCGGCGCGAGCTGGTCGAGGTGCTGCTGCGCCAGGTCAACCTGTGGGACGTACGCAAACGCAAGCTCGGCACGTATTCCGGCGGCATGCGCCAGCGCTTCGGCATCGCCCAGGCGTTGATCGGCGATCCGCGCCTGGTGATCGTCGACGAGCCCACCGCCGGCCTCGACCCGGAGGAGCGCAACCGCTTCCTCAACCTGCTGGCCGAGATCGGCGAGCGGGTGGTGGTGATCCTGTCCACGCATATCGTGGAGGACGTGACCGACCTGTGTCAGCGCATGGCGATCATCGGCCAGGGCCAGGTGCTGCTGAGCGGCGACCCGGTCGAGGCGATCCGCTCGCTGGATGGCCGGGTCTGGCGGCGCACGATCGACAAGGCCGAACTGGACGGCTATCGCGCCCGCATGAACATCCTGTCGACCCGCCTCGCCGCCGGCCGCACGCTGGTGCACGTGCTGGCCGACAGCCAGCCGGAGGCCGGCTTCGAGGCGGTCGCGCCGGATCTGGAAGACGTCTACTTCGGCCGCTTGCGCGCGCAAGCCACCGCCAAGGTCGCCTGACCCCGGGGCTGATCCGGGTTGCCATCCAATACAGGGCGGGATTGCCGATGTTGTTCAAAAGCACGTTTTTCGAGATCTGCCGCTTCGAGTTGCGCCAGCAGCTGAAGGCGCCGCTGCTCTGGATCATCGCGGTGGTGTTCGGCGCGCTCGCCTTCACCCTGGTCAGCACCGATGCGGTGATTGCCGGCGGCGCCAGTGGCAATGTGCTGCGCAACGCGCCGCTGGTGATCGTGCGTCTGCTCACCCTGCTGACCGTGCTCAGCATGTTTCTGGTCACCGTGTTCGTCGCCGGGGCGGCATTGCGGGATTTCGACCAGCGCACGTCCGAGCTGTTCTTCACCACGCCGATCAGTCGCGGCGCCTACCTTGGCGGCCGCTTTGCGGCGGGCTACCTGGCAGCACTGGCGATCATGCTGGTATGCGCACTGGGCATCGCGGTCGGCGGCATGATGCCGTGGATCGACGCGGCGCGGCTGGGGCCGGCCAGCTGGCACGGCTACGCCTGGGCATTCGGCGTGATGGTGGTGCCGGACATGCTGTTCATCGCCGCGCTGCTGTTCCTGATCGCATCCACCACGCGTTCGTTGCTGGCTACCTACATCGGCCTGATCGCCTACTTCGCTTTGAACCTGATCGTCGGCCTGCTCAGCAGGGACGTCAACAACCACTTCGTCGCCGCCATGCTCGACCCGTTTGGCGGGCGCACCGTGGCTCTGGTCACGCGCTACTGGTCGGCGTACCAATCCAATCACCAGCTGCCGGCGCTGACCGGCGTGCTGCTGTTCAACCGGCTGCTGTGGCTGGGTGTGAGCGCAGCCATGCTGGTGGCGACGTTCGCGCTGTTTCGACCGAATCGCGAAGGCCTGCAGCTGCCCCGGCGCAAGCCACGGGCGGAGCCACCGATGCTGCGACCGGCGGCGAGCCAGGTCGCGCTGACCTTGCCCAAGGTGCATCTGGCGGACAATGTGCGCGCCCACCTGCTGCAGCTGCGTGCGCAGTTCGCGTTCGACACGCTGGGCGTGCTGCGCGGCGCGCCATTCCTGATCATGCTGGCGCTGGGCCTGACCAACCTGATTGCCTCCCTGTTTCTGTCCGGGCAGATCTACGGCACGGCGACCTGGCCGGTCACCCACAAGGTGCTGGAGATGCTGCAGGGTGCGTTCCAGTGGCTGCTGTTCATCATCATCACGTTCTACGCCGGCGAGCTGGTGTGGCGCGAGCGCAGCCAGCGCTCGGCCGAGGTCAGCGACGCGTTTCCGCTGCCCGACTGGATCCCGCTGACCGCCAAGCTCGGTGCGCTGCTGGCGGTGATCGCAGTGTTTCTGCTGGTCGGCACCGTGATCGGCATCGGCT
>JAPHUU010000331.1 GCA_026193555.1 Rhodanobacter sp. | reverse complement strand
GCCGCCTTCACGCCTTGGGTGTCGATCAGCCACGCCGCCTTGAGGGTCAGCAGCCGCGCCTGCTCGATCGCCATGCGCAGGTCGGCCACGATGTCGGCGTTGCCGCCGAGCCTGATCAGCGGCTTGCCGAATGCCGTGCGGTTGGTGGCGCGGGCGCACAACAGGGACAGCGCGCGTTCGGCGGCACCGATCGCGCGCATGCAGTGATGGATGCGCCCCGGACCGAGCCGGCCCTGGGCGATCTCGAAGCCGCGACCGGGGCCGAGGACGATGTTTTCCGCCGGCAACCGCACGCCGCTGAAGCTCACTTCGCCGTGACCTGACGGTTCGTGCAGGTCGTGGAACACCGGCAGCATCCGCTCGACGGTCACGCCCGGCGCATCCAGCGGACACAGCACCATCGAGTGGCGCTGATGCGGCGGCGCCTGCGGATCGCTCAGGCCCATGAAGATCACCACGCGGCAGTGCGGGTGGCCGATCCCGGTGGACCACCACTTGCGCCCGTTCAGCACCACCTGATCGCCGTCGAGGATGGCGGTGGCCTGCATGCTGGTGGCGTCGGAGGAAGCCACGCCGGGTTCGGTCATGCAGAACGCCGAGCGGATCTGCCCCGCCAGCAGCGGCGTCAGCCAGCGCGCCTGCTGCGCCGGCGAACCGTAGCGCGCCAGCACCTCCATGTTGCCGCTGTCCGGCGCGTTGCAGTTGAACACTTCCGGCGCAAGGAACGAGTGGCCCATGAGCTCGGCCAGTGGTGCGTAATCCACGTTGCTGAGGCCGGCACCGAACTCCGGTTCGGGCAGAAAGAGGTTCCACAGGCCGGCCTGCCGCGCCTTCGCCTTCAGCGCCTCCATCACCGGTGGCTGGCGCCACTGGCGCCAGTCGCCACTGCCGCTGAGCTGCTCGGCGTAGACCGGCTCGGCCGGCGCGATGTCCTCGCGCATGAAGCGGCCGAGCCGCTCGATCAGTTGCTGGCTGCGTTCGGAATGGGCGAAATCCATCGGTCGGTTCCGTGGCGGGCGGGCCTGCGTGGCAGCCAGCCTACCCCGATCGCCATCCATCGGTGAAATGAATAGGTTTTATACCCATCCATCAGCAGGGCTAATATGTGACCAACGTGCGCCCCGCCGCACCTGCCCGCGAGCGCGCCATGAACCGCCCCGACCTGCGCATGGACCTGAACCTGTTCCGGGTACTGGACGCGATCTACAGCGAGGGCGGGATCAGTGCGGCGGCGCGCGCGCTGCACCTGACCCAGCCGGCGATCACCCATTCGCTGAACCGGCTGCGCGAGCTGTTCGACGATCCGCTGTTCGTGCGCCAGGGCAACCGGGTGATTCCCACCGACCAGGCGCGCACGGTGATGGCCGAGGTGCAGCTGCACCTGAAGGGATTGCAGGCGACCACCCGCATGCAGCCGGCGTTCCGCGCCGAGGCACTGGATCGCGAGTTCAGCGTGGGCTTTCGCGACGTGCTGGAGTCGATCGCGTTTCCGCCCTTGCTGGCACGTTTGGGCACACTCGCACCGAATGTGCGGGTGGTCAGCCGACGCATCGCCGCCAGCGAGCTGGACCGCGAGCTCGGTTCCGGCGCGCTCGACCTGGTGATCGACCGCCGCCTGCCGGCGGGACCGCGGCTGACCAGCGAGCACTTGCTCGACGAGTCGCTGGTGGTAGTGATGCGCCAGCGGCATCCACTGGCGTCCGGCACGCTGCGCCGCAGCGATTACCTGGCCGCATGGCATGTGGCGGTGTCGCCGCTGGGCGAGGCGGTGCCGCTGGATGTGCTGCTGGCGCAGGACGGTCGCGCGCGCCAGATCCGGCTGCTCTGCCAGCACTACTTTTCCGCCTGCCAGGTGGTCGCCGCCAGCGATCTGCTGCTGACCATGCCCCGCTCGTATGCCGCCAACTTCGCGCAACTGCTGCCGATCGCGACCCAGCCGCTGCCGATCAAGCTCAAGCCGATTCCCATCCTGGCTTACTGGCACCAGTCGAAGGACCACGACCGCGCGCACGAATGGTTCCGCCGGATGGTGATCGATACCATCCGCGGCG
>JAPHUU010000053.1 GCA_026193555.1 Rhodanobacter sp. | reverse complement strand
TACAGCGCCACCTGCTGCATCGCCCAGGTGGTGAGCCGCACCGCATCCTGGTATTCGCCGTTGCCGGACTGCACCTGGTAGCGCTTGATGGTGCGGCCGTGGCCGTCGAGTACGCCGCTGACCGCGACCAGCGGCAGCGCGTGCCCGTCGGCAGCCAGGTACTGGTAGAGCTGGGCCACCTGCAGCGGCGCCAGGTCGATCGCGCCGATCAACAGCGACGGACCGGGATTGACGTCGGTCAGGCCGAACGACTCCAGGAACGACTTGATCCGCGGCAGCCCCACGTCGAGACCGAGATGAATGCTGGCCAGATTCCACGAATTGGCCAGCGCATCGACCATCGGCACCTGGCCGTGGCTCTGGTTGTCGTCATTGCGCGGCGTCCACAGGCTGCCGTCGGGCTGACGCATGCTGACCGGGCTGTCGTCGAGCAGGGTTGCCAGGTTCCAACGGTCCGGCTGGGTCAGCGCCACCAGATAAACGAATGGTTTCACCAGCGAACCGATCGGGCGCCGCGCGTCGAGCGCACGATTGAAGCCCTGATCGCCGGGGTTGCGGCTGCCGACCACCGCCAGCACGCTGCCGGTCTGGGCATTGGTTACCACCGCCGCCGCCTGGATCCCGTTGCCGCGCTTGCCCAGACCTGTCAGCGCATGGTCGATCGCCTGCTCGGCATACAGCTGGGCGGCCGGATCGAGCGTGGTGAAGATCGACAGGTTGCCTTCGCGCAACGAGTGTTCGTCGAAGTCGGCGATGATCTGCGAGCGCACCAGCTGCATGAAAGCCGGGAAACGGTTGTGCGGCAACTGACCGTTGCTGATCACATCCAGTGGCGCCGCCTGCGCGGCTTTGGCCTGCGCAGCGGTGAGCAGCCCGGTACGGACGAATTCCTGCAATACCAGATTGCGCCGTGCCAGCGCGCGCTCCGGTGAGCGGCGCGGGTCGTAGTAGCTCGGCCCCTTCACCATGCCCACCAGCAGGGCGATCTCCTGCGGTCGCAGATTCTGCAGCCGGCGACCGAAGTAGAACTCCGATGCGGCGGCAAAACCGTGCACTGCCTGGGCGCCCCGCTGGCCGAGGAACACGTCGTTGACGTACGCCTCCAGAATCCGGCCCTTGCTGTAGTGCGCCTCCAGCAGGATCGACATCAGCGCTTCGTTGATCTTGCGGGTGACGTTCTGGTCGCGACTCAGGAACAGGTTGCGCACCAGCTGCTGGGTCAGCGTGGACCCGCCCTGCACCGTGTGGCCCGCACGCAGGTTGGCGAACGCGGCACGCGCGATCGCACCGAAATCAATGCCGATGTTGTTCTTGAAGTTGCGGTCCTCGACCGCCTGCAGTCCGCTCAGCAGCAACGGCGGCACATCGGCCAGCGTCACGATGCGACGCTCCTCCTGCTTGGCGCCGTACAGGGTGGCGATGCGCGCCGGATCCAGGTGTGTCAGGGTGATGTTCTTGTGGCTGCCAGCGTCCTGCACCTGCTGCACGATGCCGTTGCCCAGCGTCACCCGGATCCGCTTGGGCAGTTCGCCGCCGGCGGGGCCGGCATAGCCGCGCGAGGCGATCACGTAGTGGCTGCCCTGCTTCACCCAGCTGCCGGCCACCTGGCCATGGCCATCGTTGCTGTAGCCAGCGAAGGTCAGCTCCAGCACCAGTGCCGCCGGCGTCATCGGCGTACCGGCCGCCAGCGGCAGTGGCCGCGCATAGACCCGGGTCGGCACGGCGAACACCAGGTCGTTGAAGCTGTCCTGCACCCGCTTGTTCAGCACCAGCGTATACGGCAACACGAAGCCGAACAGCAGGCCCATGCCGATCCAGAACGGGATGCGCAGCCACGGCCAGCAGGCACGCGCGAACGAACGGGTACGGGTCATCAATGCCAACGTGGGGATTTCCGCCAATCAGGTCCCTCGATCATAGGGCCTGCTACCCGGCGCGCATATGAACGGGTGGGCCGGATTTGTGGCGAAACGCGGGCGCGCCAGGCTGGCGGTCGGCTCGCTGATGGTGAACGGCCACTTCGCGGAGCGCCCTTCAGTCCTCGTCGCGAGCCCTGCCGCGGGGCATCCACGCGGAGGCTTCGGGCCGGAAGGGCCGCGGGCTGATGCCGAGCAGCCGCTGCAATTCGCCATTGTCGGCAATCAGGTCCGCGTCCAGCCGCAGCAGCGGGCCCCGCAACGCCGGTACGGCATGCCGCCCCCAACGCAGCACCCAGGCCGGCAACGGCAGCGGCAGGGTGGCGCGCGGCAGGCTGCGGCGCACCCGCGCAAACATTTCGGCGGCAGGCAGGCGCTCGCCACCACCGAGCGGCAGGGTCCGCCCCGCCGTGGCCGGACACGCCAGCGCCGCGACCACCGCCTGGGCGACGTCATCGGCGTGCACCGGCTGGCGCATGCCGCGACCGGCCGGCAAGGGAAACAACCGGGTGCGCATCGCGCGACGGGCGATCGGGGTGAGGCTCTTGTCCAGCCCCGCGCCGTAGACCAGGGTTGGCCGCAGGATCGTCCAGGAACTGCCATGACGCTCGCATGCCCGGGCCAGTGCGGCTTCGCCATCGCGCAGATGGCGCGCCATCTCGCGCTCGGCCGGCACCCTGGAATCACGTTTGGTTTCCGCGCTCATCGAACTGGTGGCGATCACCCGCGGCGCATCGAGCGGACGACTGCGCTCCAGCCATTCGGCCAACGCCAGCAGCGGGCCGAAGCTGATGATTGCCGACAGCGGCGGCAGTGGCGGCATGCCGTCGGGCAGCTCGCCTTGCAGCCAGCTGACCCCCGATGCGGCCCGCACGGGGCGCGCTCGCCGGCTCAGGGCGAGCACCGACTCACCGGTGGCCGACAGGCGCGGCAACAGGAAGTGGCCGATCTGGCTGCTGGCGCCAAACACCAGGACCGTCATGCCGCGCTCACTGGCCGCCCTGCA
Source organism: Rhodanobacter sp. (assembly GCA_026193555.1). GTDB lineage: Bacteria > Pseudomonadota > Gammaproteobacteria > Xanthomonadales > Rhodanobacteraceae > Rhodanobacter. Next base: position 1,763 of record JAPHUU010000053.1, on the reverse strand, counting down.
GGCGTGCGGTGAGGTCCAGTACTCGCGGGTGATTCGGCGCCAGCTTGCGCGCCTGCTCCAGCGACTGGCCGGCACCAACGCGATCGCCGCTGCCCAGTTGCTGTTCAGCCTGATCCAGCCATGCGGTGGCCAGCCGGGTGCTCAGAATGGTCTGTGCCGGATCGCCCGGCGCCAGCTCCGCCAAGTCGGCCAGCATCTCGCCGGCCTGCCGCAGGTTGCCACCGGTCAAGGCCTGATTGAATTGCTTCCGCACTTGCCCGGGCAGGCCTTGCAGCCCCTGCAATGCCGCGACGTTGTTGCCGTCGATGGCCAGCGCGCTGCGGTAGAGATCGTAAGCGCAGTCGCCGGGTGGCAACATGATGTTGCCGAGGCGGGTGGCCTTCTGTGCTCGTTGCACCAGTTGGGCGATGGCCGACTGCTGCTGCGGCGTGAGCGCGGCCACGGCGGTGGGCAACGAGGCACCCACCGAAGCCGCCGCGGCGGAATGGGGCGACGGCAAGACGCTGGCGAGGCGTGCCCGCGCCGCGGCGATGTCCGCCGATTTGGGTGCCAGCGCGACAGCGCGATCGAGCAGGCCGCTGGCCTGCGCCGGGTCGCCGGCGTCGATCGCGGCGTTCGCCTGCACGGTGAGTGCCTGCGCCACATTGCCCAGTCCGGCCTTGGCCTGCGAGTTGTCTGGATCGAGCACCAGCGCCGCCTTGAAGTGGGCCAGCGCGGTATCGTCACCGTCGCCGTCGATCCGTCCCGCGCGCAGCGCCTCCGTGCCTTGCTTCAACGCGTCATCGAGGGCGCCGTTGTCCTGCTTGCGCAGCTGCGCCTGCGCCGCGCGCAGGGCCGGCAACGCGCCATTGTTCGGCTGCAGCGCGGCCAGCTGCGCGATGTGGGCATCGGCGGTCGCGCTGTCATTGGCATCGAGTGCCTTGCGCGCCTGCACCGCCAGCGCGTCACCGACCTGATCCAGTCCGTGCAGGGCCACTGCGTTGCCCGGATCGGCCTGCAGCACACGCTTGTACAGCGCGCCGGCACCCTGTTCGCCGTCGAGGTTACCGGCGGCAAGCGCCTGCTGCGCCTGGTCGATCCGCTCCGCGGTCTGCACTCCACCGGCGCTGGCGCGACTGATCGCGTAATCCAGTCGATCGACGTCGCTGCCGCCGCCCAGCAGTTCGCGGGCCAGTGCCGCCTGCCGGGTGGCCTGCGGGATATTGCCCGCCTGCAGGGCGGCATCGGCCTGTGCCAATTCGGCCAGACCGACCCGCCGCAAGCCATCGCGGGCACGATCATTGTCCGGTTCCAGTGCGATCGCTTTCTGGAACAGCTCCCGCGCACTGCTGCCGTCCTGGCCATCCAGATGACCAGCCTGCAACGCCTGCTGGGCTTGTCCGAGCACGTCGTTGAATTCGGTCCGTGGCAACATGCCACGCAGGCGGTTCTGGTTGAGCCAGACGGTGGCCACCAGCGCGATGACCAGCAGCAGCAGCACGGGCACCAGCCAGCCCCGACGGCTTTCGCGCCGAGCCGATGACCTGCCGGCATGGCCACCGGCGCGCGGTTCGACGATCAATGACGGCAACTCATCGCCCGACGGGCGTCGCGGCGAATCCAGCTGGTCCATATTGCCCAGGGTGGGTTCGGTGCGACCGAGGCTATCGGTCTCTTGCTGGTCTCGGCGTCCGCTCATGGCCCCTCACTGTGGAAACAACCGACGCAGCTTAGCATCGCGTCGGAGACCTGCCCCGGCCCGCAAGAACCCGCGTTCAGTTTGC
>JAPHUU010000261.1 GCA_026193555.1 Rhodanobacter sp. | reverse complement strand
GATCACGTACAATAGGCGGTGGAGTCGGCCGGACAGTCGCGTCGCGCGCAAGCGTATCGAGGAAAGTCCGGGCTCCGCAGGGCAGAGTGCCAGGTAACTCCTGGGCAGCGTGAGCTGACGGCCAGTGCAACAGAGAGCAGACCGCCGATGGCCCGCAAGGGCACAGGTAAGGGTGAAAGGGTGCGGTAAGAGCGCACCGCGTACGGGGCCAACGCCGTACGGCACGGTAAACCCCACTCGGAGCAAGACCAAATAGGGGAACGATAACGCGGCCCGCGTTGTTCCCGGGTAGGTTGCTGGAGCCAGACGGCGACGTCTGGCCGAGAGGAATGACTGTCGCGTCGCAAGACGTACAGAACCCGGCTTACAGGCCGACTCCACCTCTTTTGCGAATGCATCCTCGGCGCGGCGAACGCCACGCCGAGGATGCTGCGTGGTTTGTGTTGCCGATGAACGCCGATTCATCGCCAGCCCCGTCCGGATGCCGACTCGGGCTCGGTCGGGCTTCATTATGGCGTCACCGCCAAGTCAAAAAAGTCCTTGCTTTCAAGCACCTCGCGATTGTTCGTGAGAAATCGCTGGAATTACGGTCACAATCTCGTCTTTCTCCTTGATTCACAAGCGAAATTCCCTTGACAGTCTCATGGGGCGAGACTATCGTGGGTTCCGGTGTGAAATCGTGGGTTTTAGTGGAGTTACTGACCGTGTTCCAAGGCGAAACCGCCATCACCGTTGACGACAAGGGCCGCCTGGCCATCCCGACCGCTTATCGGGAGCAGGTTGCGGGCGAGTGCGCCAATCGTCTGGTGATCACCTACAACCCATTCGAATCCGGTTGCCTGTGGCTGTTTCCGCATGCGGAGTGGGAGCAGGTGAGGGATCAGGTCAATGCATTGCCGAAGGTCAAGACGGCGCATCGCGACATGCAGATGAAGCTGGTCGGTGCCGCTGCCGTGGTCGAGCCAGACGGTGCGGCGCGCATCCTGCTGCCGGCCAGTCAGCGCAGCGCCGCGGGCATCGAGAAGAAGGCGGTGCTGCTGGGCATGGGCAACAAGTTCGAGCTGTGGAGCGAGCAGGCCCATCTGGCCAAGATTCGCCAGAGCATCGGCGAAGACGAGATCACCAACGAAATGGCGGACCTGCGCCTGTAGCTGCTGGTCGGCGCGGCGACGGGAACGAAACGGGAGCGGGAGTGAGGCATGGCGCAGAGCCGGAATACAGATTCAGGCTCCACGCCGCTGCGGCACGTCCCGGTGATGCTGGGTGAGGCGGTGGAGGGCTTGTCCGTGCAGCCAGACGGGCGCTATCTCGATGGCACGTTCGGTCGCGGCGGACACGCTCGCGCCATCCTGTCACGTCTCGGCCCCGAGGGCCGGCTGCTGCTGATGGACCGCGACCCGCAGGCGATTGCCGCCGCACAGGCGGAGTTTGCCGACGATCCGCGGGTGGCGATCCGCCACGCGAATTTCTCCACGCTGGCCGATTGGGACGAGACCGCGTCCGGACTGGATGGTGTGCTGCTGGATCTGGGCGTGTCGTCGCCGCAGCTGGACGAGGCCGGGCGTGGCTTCAGCTTCATGGCCGATGCGCCGCTGGACATGCGCATGGATCCCACCGGGGGTGAAAGCGCCGCCGATTTTCTCGCCCATGCCAGTGAACGCGAGATCACCGAGGTGCTGTGGCATTTCGGCGAGGAGCGTCATGGTCGGCGGATCGCTCGCGCAATCGTGGAAGACCGCGCGACGACGCCGTTCACCCACACCGGCCAGCTGGCCGCCCTGATCGAGCGTGTGGTCGGACGCCACGAGCCGGGAAAGCATCCGGCGACGCGCAGTTTCCAGGCACTGCGGATTCGCGTGAACGGCGAGCTGGAAGCGTTGCAGCAAGGCCTGCAAGCGGCGCTGGACCGGCTCAAGGTCGGCGGCCGCCTGTCAGTGATCAGTTTTCATTCGCTGGAAGATCGTGCGGTGAAGTTGTTCATTCGCGATCAGTCCGGACATGTGCAGAACCGTCGTCGCGGTCCGCCGGTGCAAGCCGCGTCGGCGCGATTGAAGGCGGTGGGCAAGGCGCAGTTTCCTTCCGCTGCCGAGCTGGCGGTGAATCCACGCGCTCGCTCGGCTGTGCTGCGGGTGGCGGAGAAATTGCCGCTGAACGACCAGCATCCCGAAAGCCAGCCCGAGGGTCATCGTCGATGAAGGCGCTCGGTACACTGCTGGTGCTGATGCTGCTGGTTACGGTTGTCGCCAGCGCAATTGGCGTGGTCTGGACGCGTCATGAAAGTCGCGTGCTGTTCGTCAACCTGACGGCGCTGCAGAACCAGCGTGACGACCTCAATATCGAATACGGCAAGCTCGAGTTGGAGCAGGCGACCTACGCCGAGCCGCGACGCATCGACGAGGAAGCGCGGCAGAAGCTGGGCATGCTCGATCCCCGCCCACAAGACATCCGGCTGCTGCGCTGATGAGCTGGCGCAAGCATGAGGTTGCTCCCTCCCGGCAAGGTCGCCATCGTGGCACCGGTCCCAGCGCCCGCCGCCGCATGGTGCTGGTGGTGGGTCTGCTCAGCCTCGCCTCGATCGGGCTGGTCGCGCGTGCCTTCGACCTGCAGGTCGTGCGCAAGCAGTTCTACCAGCGCCAGGGTGACGCACGCTTCCTGCGCGAGATGCCGATCCCGGTATCGCGCGGCACCATTTTCGATCGCAACGGCGAGCCACTGGCTGTGTCCACGCCGGTGATGTCGGTCTGGGCCAACCCATCCGAAGTGCTGGACAACGAGGAACGCATCCCGCAATTGGCCCGAGCGCTGGGCGTTGACGCGGCTGAACTCAAGGCCAGGCTGGCGCAGCGCTACGATCGCGAGTTTGTCTATCTGCGCCGGCAGATGTCGCCGGGAGCGGCGCAGGCGGTGCTCGATCTGGGCATTCCCGGCATCAACGGCCAGCGCGAATTCAAGCGCTTCTATCCGTCCGGCGAGGTGACCGCGCACGTGCTCGGCTTCACCAACATCGACGATCATGGCCAGGAAGGCCTGGAACTGGCCTATGACGACTGGCTGTCCGGCAAGCCCGGCGCCAAGCGAGTAATCCGCGACCGCATGGGTCATGTGGTGGAGGACGTGGAGCAGGTGCGCGCGCCCAAGCCGGGCCAGAACCTCACCCTCAGCATCGATCGGCGTATCCAGTTCCTCGCCTACAGCGAATTGAAAGTCGCACTGGAAAAGTTTCAGGCCGACTCCGGCTCGATGGTGATACTCGACGTCCGGACCGGTGAAGTGCTGGCGATGGTCAACCAGCCGACCTACAACCCGAATGCGGTCAATGACAGCAAACCGGACCAGCGGCGCAATCGGGCGATGACCGATGTGCTGGAGCCCGGCTCCACGGTCAAGCCGATCCTGATGGCGGCAGCGCTGTCCAGCGGCAAATTCACGCCGAGCAGCCCGCTGATCGACACCACCAATGGTCACTGGTTCTTCCAGGGCCACGACATCCACGACACACACAACTGGGGTGTGCTGACGCCCACCGGGGTGATCACCAAGTCCAGCAACGTTGGCGCCGCGCACATTGCGACGCAGCTCGACACCAGCCTGATGTATGACACCTATCGGGCGTTCGGCTTCGGCAGCAGCACCGACAGCGGATTCCCCGGTGAAGCGTCGGGCTACCTGAAGATCGGGCGCGACTGGCGGCCGCTGGAAAAGGCCATCATGGGCTACGGCTACGGCCTCAACGTGACCGTGCTGCAGCTGGCCAACGCCTACGCCACCATCGCCGATGGCGGTGTGATGCACGATCCCAGCTTCATCAAGAATGACGACAATCCGGCCAGGCAGATCATCTCGCCGAAAGTGGCGCATGAGCTGATCCAGATGATGGAGACCGTCACCGGTCCAGGCAGTACCGCGCCCCAGGCTCGCATCGCCAACTACAGCGTGGCCGGCAAGACCGGCACGGCGCACAAGGCCAATGCCGGCGGCTATGCCAAGAGCAGCTACACCTCCGCATTCGCGGGCATCGTGCCGGCCACCGATCCGCGCCTGGTCGGCGTGGTGGTGATCGACAATCCGCGCAAGGGCAGTTACTACGGCGGCGTGGTATCCGCCCCGGTATTCGCCAAGGTCATGGGTGGCGCGCTGCGCCTGCTCGACGTCGCGCCCGACAACATCGGTCGCTGGTACGTCGGAGGCCCGCTGCAGGGCACCGGCGGGCTGGCCGGCAGTCAGGCGCCAGCCGACAAGCCGATCGATGACGCGCCGGTGGACGAGGGTGCGCCATGAGCATCGATCGCCTCGACCAGTTGCTGCTCGGCATTGCCGACACCCAGCTCGCCGCGACCCCGGGTGCGGGCCGGATCGTGGTGTCCGGGCTGAACCTGGATTCGCGTCGTGTGCGCCGTGGCGAAGCGTTCTTTGCCCTGCGTGGCGCCCATGGTCACGGCATCGAGTTTGCAGCCGGCGCGATCCAGCGCGGCGCCCGGGTGGTGCTGGCCGAAGCCCCTGCATTTGAGGTGGCTCCCCTCGAAGTGCCCCTGCTGTGGATCGAGGGACTGCACGATCAGGTCGGCGAGATCGCAGCGCGCTTCTATGATCGGCCGGCCGAGGCGATGCGGGTGATCGGCATTACCGGCACCAACGGCAAGACCTCCTGTGTGCAACTGCTGGCGCAGGCGCTCACCGCGCTGGGCCATCGCGCGGCCAGCATCGGTACGCTTGGCGCCGGCCTGCATGGTCACTTGCGCGAAGGCGAACGCACGACGCCCGACGCCGTGACCGTGCAGCAACTGCTGGCCGAATTTCGCGATGCCGGAGCCAGCCATGTCGCCATGGAAGTGTCATCGCATGCCCTGGAACAGGGGCGCGTAACGGCGGTCGATTTCGAGCTCGCGGCATTCACCAATCTCACCCGCGATCATCTGGACTATCACGACACCATGCAGGCCTATGGCGCAGCCAAGGCGAGCCTGTTCGAGTGGCCAGGGCTGCGTGCCGCAGTCATCAACATGGATGACGATTTCGGTCGTGCGCTGGCTGGCCAGATCTCCGCTGACGTGAGCCTGCGGCGTTTCAGCATGGATGCCGCCGCCGACGCGGAACTGATTGCCAGTCGGGTGGTGACCTCGGCCGAGGGTCTGGCCTTCCATTTGCGTACACCGTGGGGCAGCCACAATGTCCACAGCCGCCTGCTCGGGCGGTTCAACGTGGCCAACCTGCTGGTGGTGGCGGCTTGTCTGGGCGCGCTGGGCGAGCCGTTCGAGCGCATCGTGGATGCGCTCGAACAGTTGCAGCCGGTCAATGGTCGAATGAACCGCCTGGGCGGGGTGCATGGCCTGCCGCTGGTGGTGGTCGACTACGCCCATACGCCGGACGCGCTGGAGCAGGTCTTGACTGCCCTGCGCGCGCATTGCGCGGGGCGGCTGATATGCGTGTTCGGCTGCGGCGGTGAACGCGATGCGGGCAAGCGGCCGCTGATGGGCGCGATTGCCGCCAGGCTGGCCGATATCGCGATCGTCACCGACGACAATCCTCGCAGCGAAGAAGGCGATGCCATCGTGGCGCAAATTGTCGCCGGCATGAAGGCGGCACCGCGGATGGCGGTCGAGCGTGATCGCGGACTGGCCATCGCCAGTGCCCTCTCGCTCTCCCGGTCCGGCGACGTGGTGCTGATTGCCGGCAAGGGCCATGAAACCTCCCAGGAGGGCGCGCAGGGCAAGCGCCCGTTCGACGATCTGGCCGTGGCGCGGGCCTCGCTGGAGCGGATCACGCGGGAGAGCGGTCGATGATGCGGCTTGGCACCATCGCGATCTGGACCCACGGCCGGCTCCACGGCAACGACGCCGAGGTCACCGGCGTCGCGATCGATACGCGCAAGCTCGAGCCTGGCCAGTTGTTTGTGGCGATCAAGGGCGAGCACGTGGACGGACACGACTATCTGGTCGAGGCAGCCGCGCGCGGTGCCGTCGCCGCGATGGTGACACGCCGTGTCGACAGCGACCTGCCGCAGTTGCTGGTGGACAATGCGGTGCTGGCACTGGGCGATCTGGCCAGCGCGCTGCGCGCCCAGCGCGATGTGCGTGTGATCGGCATCACCGGCTCGAATGGGAAGACCACGGTGAAAACGCTGGCCGCCTCCATCCTGTCGCGCCATGCGCCGACCCACGTCAATCTCGGCAACTACAACAATGAGCTGGGCCTGCCGCTGACCCTGCTGGCGATGCCCGTGGATACGCGATTCGCCGTACTGGAAATGGGCGCCGGCAAGCCGGGCGACATCGCCTATCTCGCCGCCATCGCCCGGCCCGATATTGGTCTCGTGAACATCATTGCGCCGGCGCATCTTGAGCGGATGGGCAGCGTGGAAGGTGTCGCCGAAACGAAGGGGGCTCTGTACCAGGCCCTGCCCGCCGACGGCGTGGCGATCATCAACGCCGATGACGCGTTCGCCAGCTTCTTCGAAGGGCTGGCCGGCGGCCGGCGCATCCTGCGTTTCGGGCTCGACCACCTGGCTGATGTCGGTGCCGATATCCTGGAACAGGGCATCGACGGTTCGCGCTTCATGCTGCGCACCCCACAGGGCGAGGTCGAAGTGGCATTGCCCCTGCCGGGCCGCCACAACGTCGCCAATGCGTTGGCGGCCGCGGCGATCGCGCTGGCGCTGGAGGTGCCGCTGCCGACGATCGTGGCCGGACTGCAGCAGGTGCCCGGTGTGGCCGGTCGTTTGCGTGCCGCAGCCATGCCGGGCGGCTGGACCCTGATCGACGACACCTACAACGCCAATCCCAGTTCGATGAGCGTGGCGATCGACACGCTGGCGTTGGCTGAAGGCGAACGCTGGCTGGTGATCGGCGACATGGCCGAGCTGGGCACGGGCGCACGCACGCTGCATGCGCAGGTCGGTCGGCACGCGGCCAATCGCGGTATCGACCGGCTGCTTGCGGTAGGGCCGCTCAGCGCGGCGGCTGTCGAGGCATTCGGCAGCAACGGCGAACATTTCACCGACAAGGCATCGCTGATTGCCGCGCTTCAGGCGCGCCTGCATGGCGGTGTCACTTGCCTGGTCAAGGGCTCGCGCTCGGCCGCGATGGAACAGGTGGTGGCGGCGCTGGGCCCGCCGCCGCATGGTGAAGATCGAAACCACGGAGGAGCATCCAATGCTGCTTGAACTGGCGGACTGGATGACGCGGCATTTCGGCGCGCCGCATCTGTTCCAGTACATCACCTTTCGCACGATCATGGCCGCGCTTACCGCGCTGGCGATGTCGCTGTTGCTGGGGCCGAGCCTGATCAACAAGCTGGCAGCGCTCAAGGCCGGCCAGGTGGTGCGCAGTGACGGACCGCAGACACACCTGATCAAGGCCGGGACGCCGACCATGGGCGGGGTGATGATCCTGCTGGCGGTGATCATCGCAACCTTGCTGTGGACCGATCTGCACAATCGTTTCGTGTGGGTGGTGCTGGCGGTGCTGGTTGCCTTTGGTGCGATCGGCTTCTACGACGACTACAAGAAGCTGGTGCTCAAGGACAGCCGCGGGCTCGCCTCGCGCTGGAAGTATCTGTGGCAGTCGGCCTTCGGCCTGGCGGCCGCGTGGTTCCTGTTCCACACCGCGACCCTGCCGGCCGAGACCGCGCTCTACGTGCCGCTGTTCAAACAGGTGGCGCTGCCGCTGGGGCTGTTCTTCGTGGTGGTGGCCTATTTCATGATCGTGGGCTTCTCCAACGCGGTGAACCTGACCGACGGCCTGGATGGCCTGGCGATCATGCCGACGGTACTGGTGTCCGGTGCGCTGGGGGTCTTTGCGTATCTGGCAGGCAACAAGGTGTTCTCCGAATACCTCGGCATTCCCTCGATTCCCGGCGCCGGTGAGCTGTCGATCTTCTGTGGCGCGTTGTCCGGCGCCGGACTCGGCTTCCTGTGGTTCAACACCTATCCGGCCCAGGTCTTCATGGGCGATGTCGGCGCGCTGGCGATCGGCGCGGTACTGGCGGCGATTGCGGTGATCGTTCGTCAGGAGATCGTGCTGATCGTGATGGGCGGCGTGTTCGTGATGGAAACGGTATCGGTGATGCTGCAGGTGGCCAGCTTCAAGCTGACCGGCAAGCGGATTTTCCGGATGGCGCCGATCCACCACCACTTCGAGTTGAAGGGCTGGCCCGAGCCGCGGGTGATCGTGCGCTTCTGGATCATCAGCGTGGTGCTGGTGCTGATCGGTCTTGCCACGTTGAAGGTGCGCTGATGTTCGACCTCGGCTCATCGCAGGCGACCAAGCGGAACGGCCCACGAGGCCGCTTCGACCTGCCGCTGTTGCTGGCGCTGACCGGTCTGATCTGTATCGGGGTGGTGATGGTCACCTCCAGCTCGATCGCGGTGGCCGACAGCCACCACATGGGCGCGTTCTACTTTCTCAAGCGCCATCTGGTGTTCCTGGGTCTGGGTGTGGTGGTCGCCGGCATGGCGATGCGCACCGAGCTGAAGTTGCTCGAGAAGTACGGCTTCCTTCTGCTGCTGCTGGCGTTTGGCACCCTGGTGGCGGTCTTCGTGCCGCATCTGGGCATGCGCATCAATGGCGCGCGGCGCTGGCTGAACCTGCTGGTCACCAGCTTTCAGCCGGTGGAAGCGGTGAAACTGATTCTGGTGATCTACGTCGCCAGCTATCTGGTGCGCCACCGCGACAGTGTCGAAACGCGGTTCCTCGGCCTGATCAAGCCGATCATGGTGGCCGGAGTGATCGTGCTGCTGCTGCTGGCGCAGCCGGACTTCGGCTCGGCCACGCTGGTGATCGCGGTGACTATCGCGATGGTCTGGCTTGGCGGCGCACGGCCGATCTTCCTGTTCATCATGGGTCTGCCGCTGATGCCGTTGCTGTATGTCGCGGCCACTGGCGAGAGCTATCGCATGAAGCGGCTGACCTCGTTCATGGATCCGTGGAAGGATCCGTTCAATGACGGCTTCCAGCTGACCCAGTCGCTGATGGCCATCGGCCGCGGCGAGTGGACGGGTGTCGGTCTGGGCTCCAGCGTGTTGAAGCTGTCCTATCTGCCGGAGGCGCATACCGACTTCATCTTTGCGGTGATCGGCGAGGAGCTCGGACTGGCAGGCGTGCTGCTGGTGATGAGCCTGTTCGCACTGGCCGTCGGGCGTGGGCTTTACATCGGACTGAAAGGCATCGAGGTCGGACAACGCTTTGCCGGCTACGTCGCGTTCGGCATCTCGCTGATGCTGGCGATGCAGGCGATCGTATCGGTTGGAGTGAATCTGGGCGCGTTGCCGACCAAGGGGCTGACGCTGCCGCTGATCAGTTATGGCGGCTCCTCGATGGTGCTGACCTGCGCGATGGCGGGCGTGCTGATGCGCGCCACCTTCGAGATCAACCGCGCCATCGACGCCCGGCAGATGGCCACGCGGATGCCGGCGGCTGCAGTGAACGACGCGCATCCTGCGCTCAAGTCGCGCGAGGCGGAGGCCGCATGAACCAGAGCCGCTCTCACGCACCCGTACTGATCATGGCCGGTGGTACCGGCGGTCATATTTTCCCCGGCCTGGCGGTAGCCGAGTGCCTGCGTGCGCAAGGCGTTCCGGTGGTCTGGCTGGGCGCGGTGGGCGGGATGGAGGCGAGCGTGGTGCCGGCGCACCAGATCGAGTTGTACTCGGTCGCGGTCGGTGGTCTGCGTGGCAAGGGCATGGTCACGCGGCTGCAGGCACCACTGATGCTGTTGCGTGCGCTGGCAGGGTCGCTGGCGGTGCTGCGCAAGGTCAGGCCACGCAGCGTGTTGTCGATGGGCGGCTACGTTGCCGGGCCCGGCGGTGTCGCCGCGTGGCTGACCCGCACCCCGCTGCTGGTGCATGAGCAGAATCGGGTGGCCGGCTTCACCAACCGTCAGCTGGCCCGCCTGGCCCGACGGGTGCTGGCTGGCTTTGCCCGGACCTTGCCGCGAGCCGAGTGGGTGGGCAACCCGGTACGCGAGACAATCGCGTCGTTGCCTGCGCCCGCACAGCGGATGGCTGACCGTGCAGGCAGGCCACGCCTGCTGGTGCTCGGTGGCAGCCTGGGGGCGCGCGCGCTGAATCTGGCCATGCCGCGGGCGTTGGCCCGGTTCCCACCCGCGCAACGCCCCGAAGTGCTGCACCAGGCCGGCAGCCGTGG